>SLIL01000049.1 GCA_007135645.1 Bacteroidales bacterium | reverse complement strand
ATAAGGTTTTATTTGGTTGCAAAGATAATAATTTGGACAAAAGCATTATTGGTAAAATTTTAAAGTGCCAGGATATTCTCAATATGCATTGCCTTTTTGTACACATGGATAACCTCATTTGAGCTTTGCATGGTCTGGCTGGCCGAGATACTTATGTATTTTCCATTTCGTGATTCTTTCCTGTAAACCGTAGCATGCTCCTGGAAAAGTGCTTCAACCCTTGCAATTGAATCCATGCGCGCCGGAACAATAAACTTAAATAAATATTCCATTGGCCAATTATAACCAGCGTCAAGTTTTTGTTTCAGGGAATCAAGATTGTTCATCTGGCAGTAATTTGATTAAAGTACTGGTATTGTTCGTCAAATACCATTTAAAACCCTGGAGATTTTGAAAATTTCCAGGGTCAGTTATGCTTTAAATCCTTAATAACTCAACGGTCTTACCCGGATTATGTTTGCTCAGTTGATGTCGATGATTGTAAATTCAAAGATCAATGATGAATGCCGGGGGATGTTGCTTCCGAAAGGGGGAAATCCACCATACCCTAAAGCTGAAGGAACCAAAAGGATACCCTTCCCTCCCACCTTAAATTTGGGAATACCGATTCTCCATCCTTCAATGGTATTGGCTAACTGGATCAATGCTCCTGAAGAACTGTCAAATACGGTTCCATCGAGCAGCATTCCTGTATACTTTATCCGGATCAGGGAATACAAATCCGGATTGGGGCCGCTACCGGGTTCTTCAATCACGTAAAAAAGGCCTGAATGATGCTCAATGACGACATCTTCAAGGTCGTTGTCGCGAATATACTTCAGAAGTTTTTCACGGTCCTTTTGTGCAATTGAATCCGGATCCTCTCTGGAACAAGAGGGTAAAACAAGCAAAATGCTCATTGCAAAGATCAGCAGGGTGGTGATTTTTTTGAATGAAAACATAGGGAAAAAATGTGGTGTTGTCAAATTCTGATGCGAGTAAATAATAATTAAGATAGTAAGATAGTTTGTACAAAGGTACTAAAAATTGAATGAAAGGCTCTCGTTTGTTCCAAAATTGTTTCCTTTGCATGCAAACGATAAATAGTTTATGAACATTGCGTAAAGGGCCAGCAAAAAAAGTACAGGAGATATTTAACCGTATACAGTTTTGAGCAATTTGAAGTATTTTAGCCAAAAAAAAGCAACAAATCAAATCAATTAACCTTATAAAATTTTATGAACCGTTTTACTATCATCTCTGCTATTGTTGTGACCTTCATTACAACACTCATTACATCCTGCAATCCCGCTGATACCTATTCTGAAAATGACCTCAGTGATTTAAAAAACATGATGACAGGTTTTTTCAGCACAGAAGCCCAGGCAACAGAAGACACCAGCTACTTTCATATCAGGTTGTGTATGCAACCCTTATGGGACGAACGTACCGATGGATACTGGCTATATGTTGAGCAAGCCGCTTATGCGAGTATGGAGCGCCCATATCGCCAGAGAGTATATCATCTATACCTGAGCCAGGGTGACACGGCCCTTGTAAGTAAGGTCTACGAGATTGAAGATCCCTTAAGGTTTGCCGGGGGATGTTCAGACAAAAGCCTGCTGGATCTGCTTACACCTGACCTGCTCATTGAACGGCACGGATGCGAATTGTATCTTCAGCGTTTATCAAAGGAGCGCTTTGAGGGATCTACACTGCCTGGCAGTTGCCTGAGCAGCTGGAGGGGAGCAGCGTGGGTAAGCTCAGATGTGGTAATTCTGCCCACCGGGCTCACCAGCTGGGATCGGGGCTGGAACCAACACCATGAGCTGGTATGGGGACCTGAAGAAGGAGGATACCGTTTTGATAAAATCAATGCTCCCTGAACTCTTTAGCAATGCTATTGTTTCGCTTTGGGTAATAAAATTAAAGTTGAGCCTATTCTGAAAAGTACAATACCCCCCAACCCCCTGTGAGGGGGAGTTCGCAACTAATTGAAATTATGCGAATTGATGAGTTTTTTGTTAAATCAATCATCCTAAAGAGTAATTTTCGGAGTAGACTCAAGGTTTGAAAATACTACAAACACATTATGACTAACAACCTTAAAGTAACAGAGTTAAAAGTTGAAGGGATGAGTTGTACCAATTGCTCACTTGGTATTACAAAGACTCTTGAGAAACATGGATACAGCGGTGTTTATGCCGACTTCACCACAGATGTGGTAAGGTTCGAAGCCCCTGATATAGACAAAGCTGCCGAAGCCATCAAACTCATCGAAAAACTGGGATATAAAGCCACTGTTGCTGAGGACTCTGCTGAGCAAGATTTGAAACCCAGGGGGATGAGTACCATTGAAAAAAAATTCTGGTTCACGGCCATATTCACCATTCCGCTTATCCTGGCCATGTTTATCCCGGTGGCTTTGTTGCATAACGACCTGTTTCAGCTTGCACTTACCATTCCGGTATTTGTTGTAGGATTTCATCATTTTGGCACCAGTGCCTGGAAAAGTCTGAGATCAGGTATTACCAATATGGATGTACTGATCTTCATGGGAAGTACGGCTGCCTTCATATACAGTCTTGTGGGAACCATTTACGGGCTGGGACATGATTATATGTTTTATGAAACTTCTGCCAGCATTATCAGCATCGTGTTGCTGGGAAATATGCTTGAGCACCGGTCTGTAAAAAAAACCACTTCGGCCATTGATGAGCTTACCCGTTTGCAGAAAACCAGAGCAAAACGTATAACCCAGGAGATGAATGAAGGCCAGGAATATGTGGAAGAGATAGACTCCTCCCTGGTAAAAAAAGGAGATTATATCCTGGTAAATACCGGAGATAAAATCCCGGTGGATGGGGAGATTTACTGGGGCTATGGAAGCATTGATGAATCTATGATCTCCGGAGAAAGCATTCCGGTGGACAGGGTGAAAAACGACAAGGTTATTGGTGGCACCATACTGGAAAAAGGCACCATTAAGATCAGGACAACTGCTACCGGGAATGAGACAGTATTGTCGCAGATAATAGAGTTGGTAAAGAAAGCCCAGAAAGACAAGCCCCGCTTGCAGAACCTTGCAGACAAAATAAGTGCTGTATTTGTGCCCACCGTGGTAGTAATTGCCCTGGTAACCTGGCTGGGTTGGTATTTGGGTGCCGGCCTTGAATTCAGGGATGCATTGATGCGAGGCGTGGCAGTTCTGGTGATCGCATGCCCCTGTGCTCTTGGCCTTGCCATACCCACAGCGGTGGTTGTGGGCCTGGGCCGCACGGCCAAGAATGGCATTTTAATCAAAGGAGGCAGTGTATTTGACAAATTTACCGGAATAGAAAAAGTAGTTTTCGATAAAACCGGAACATTAACAACCGGTCGCTTCAGGGTAAAAGATCTTAAGGCCATGGGAGGAACAACACAGGAGAGCCTGGTGGCATTGCTCTACAGTATGGAAAAACACTCTTCACACCCAATTGCCCGGTCCATCGTTAAAGAGTTTAAGGGTGCTGAACCCATTGCGTTTGATCATGTTGAAGAAGAAAAAGGTATCGGACTTACTGCCACCGACAAAAATGGCAATGTTTTTAGTGTGGGTTCGTATGACATAGCCAGGGCACTCACCAGCGATAACACCCACAGCATTTATATTAAAATGAATGATAAGCTCATTGGCTGGGTAGATATTGAAGATGAGATAAAACCAGAGGCGTACAAGGTCATACAATATCTGAAGAAAAAAAACATCACCCCTGTTCTTTTGAGTGGAGATCGTGAAAAGCCTTGCATGGAAATTGCAAGCAAGCTGGGAATTGAGGAGGTATATTTTGAGAAACGTCCCGATGAAAAGCTTCAGTTGGTCGAAGACCTTTCAGCCAGTTATAAAGTAGCTATGGTGGGAGATGGTATTAATGATGCCCCTGCTCTGGCAAAGGCTTATGTGGGTATCAGTATGAGCGACGGGACCCAGGTGGCAGTTAAATCGGCTGAGGTGGTTCTGCTGAGGGGAAACCTGGAGCTGCTGCCCAAAGCGTTTGCTTCGGCCAGGGTAACCCAACGTACCATTAAAGAGAACCTTTTCTGGGCATTCTTTTACAATGTTATGGCGATTCCCCTGGCCATAGTTGGATTGCTAAGCCCCATGATAGCCGCAGCTGCCATGGCACTTTCCGATGTGATCGTAGTGCTTAACTCCCTGAGGCTTAAGAAAAGAAAGCTTCCAGTGTAACCACTTCCAGGCTGACAGTACTCATTATCTCGCAAAAGCAAAGGGCTGCACAAGCAGCCCTTTGTAATTTGAGTTCCGGAATGATCAAAGAACTTTGTTTTCTGAACCTGTATCCTTTTAACCATTCATTGAAAGAAGGAACTCTTCATTTGTTTTTGTGTATCTGATCTTATCCATAAGGAATTCCATGGCTTCAACAGGGGTCATATCAGAAATGAATTTTCTCATTACCCACACCCTGTTCATCATATCTTTATCCATAAGCAGGTCTTCACGTCGTGTGCCCGAAGCAACAATATCAATGGAGGGGAAGATACGCTTATTGGAGAGGCGACGATCCAGCTGAAGTTCCATATTACCGGTGCCCTTGAATTCTTCAAAGATCACCTCATCCATCTTGGATCCGGTATCAATAAGTGCTGTTGCAATAATTGACAGCGATCCACCATTTTCAATGTTCCTGGCAGCCCCAAAGAACCGCTTGGGCTTGTGCAGTGCATTGGCGTCCACACCACCCGAAAGCACTTTCCCTGATGCCGGGGCAACAGTATTAAAAGCCCTTGCCAGCCTGGTAATGGAGTCGAGCAATATGACTACATCATGGCCACATTCTACCATTCTTTTTGCTTTCTCAAGTACGATGCTTGCAACCTTTACATGCCTCTCTGCGGGCTCATCAAAAGTTGAAGAAATAACTTCAGCTTTAACATTTCTTGCCATTTCGGTAACTTCCTCGGGCCTTTCATCAATAAGCAAAACAATAAGGAACGCTTCAGGGTGATTGGCTGCAATGGCATTGGCAATATCCTGCAGCAGGATGGTTTTACCCGTTTTGGGCTGTGCCACAATTAACCCACGTTGTCCTTTTCCAATGGGAGCGAACATATCAATTACACGGGTTGAAACATTGGACTGTGAATGCCCGGTGAGTTCAAACTTCTCCTGGGGGAATAAAGGGGTGAGAAAATCAAATGGCACCCGGTCGCGAACCTCTGAAGGAATACGTCCATTGATTTTTTCAACTTTTATCAGAGGAAAATACTTCTCATTTTCTTTGGGAGGACGGATACCCCCACTAATCGTATCTCCGGTTTTTAACCCAAATAATTTTATCTGGCTTTGAGATACATAGATATCATCGGGAGAATTCAGGTAGTTATAGTCAGATGACCTAAGAAAACCATAACCGTCAGACATGATCTCCAGAACACCTTCGGCAGTAATAATGCCGTCAAACTCAAATACAGGCTCCTGTTGTCTTCGATCCTGTTGCTTAGCAAGGGGTTGTGTATTCTGATTGCCGTCCTTTTTTTGCTGACCCTGGTGGGGTTGCTGTTGCCCCCTTTGCTGGTTATTTTCTTTTTGAGATTGCTCCTGACGGGCCTGCAGGTGTGCATCTTTACGTGATTGATCCTGCCGGGGCTGTTCCTGGCGCGGTTGATCCTTCCTGGTCTGATCCTGGCGGGATTGATCCTGACGAGGCTGATCCTGGCGAGGCTGATCCTGACGAGGCTGATCCTGGCGAGGCTGATCCTGACGAGGCTGATCCTGACGGGGCTGATCTTTTCTGGCCTGGTTTTGACGGGGCTGATCTTTGCCGGTTTGTTCACCCTGAGGTTTTACTTTTTGATTATTTTCTTTCTTGGCAGACTGCGCAGGTTGGCTTTGTTCAACAGCTGTTTTCCCGGGTTTATCTTGCAAAATATGTATGTCTTTTATGTACGAATATGGGGTTTCTGATTTTTTCTCGGCTGCCAGCTTTGCAGCTTCTTCTTCAAGGGTGCGGTCGGACTTTATGGCCGGATGATCAAAAGGTAAATCAAAAGCAAAACCTTTTTCCGGTTTATCCTGGTCTTGATCCTTTTTCCTTGATCCATAAGCCTTTGCACGGGCTTGCTTACCTTTGCCCGTTCCTCTATCCTTATCCTGAGAAAACTGATCTTTTGCTTCTTTTACCACCGATGAGGTTTTATTATCTTTCTGGTTT
>SLIL01000310.1 GCA_007135645.1 Bacteroidales bacterium | reverse complement strand
TCTCAAAGAAATTAGTATCTTCTTTGCAATCCGGATGCAAAAAAAAGAGAGAAATCGTATGTGGTTCATTGGTTTGTAATTTCGATAAAGGGTAAATATTCGTATTTCGCAGCATCTATATTCTGTTCTCCCCCGCCTTCAGATCCATTTGCCTGTCACCGAAGCGATAGGTTGCCTGTAATCCTTCGGGGATATAAATTGTTCCGCGGAGGCCGCGCCGCGTTTGCCTGAGATCAAGGCGTATTTCATCATCTTTCCATGGAAGGCTTGCTTTTATCCATTCCAGGTTGCCGGGGTTAGGTTCAATATGCACGCTTTTGAAGCCGGGAGTAGTGATCTGTAACCCACAAACAATGGTGAAAAGCTCGAAGGCTGGAAAAGCATTCCAGGCATGGCTGTCGGAACGGTTGTTCAGATCAGGATATTCAGGAAAAGTGGTAAAACCCCAATCGATGAGTTGCTTCCAGATGTCGAGGTATTGGAGGTAGTCGTTGGCAAGGCCATTGGTTACAAGCGCTTTGTGAAAGTATGACTGGAACTGGGTGGAAGCTTTCAGAAGCGACTCGTCATGGTATAGGCTCCTGAGCAGGTTGCGGGCCTCTTCGCCCTGCACCGCTCCTGTAAGCGCTGCAAAGATACTGGCATGCTGGCTGTAGCTTGATTTGTCAGGAACATCTGCCATCCGTTGCCGTTCTTCGTCCCAGCAAAGTTTGTAGGTGGCTTTATTGATCCGGTCTGCAAGTTTTCTGTATTCCATTGCCTTTTCATGGTTGCCCATTTCTAGGAAAATCTTTTCTGCCAGCTGAAGGCCATAAACAAACTGCAGGGATAGAATACTGGAATACCCTTCCCTTGTGCCGGTGGGTTCACAAATGGAGCCCTGCTCCGGAGCCCAGGGCCATTTTGAGGTGCAATCCACAAAGTTCCAGTGGGGCATGGGGCCAAGCATCCCGGAATCATTAAGCCTGGAGGTGTACCAGCCAAGGATGCCGTCAATGTAAGGCAGCATTTGCCCGACAAATTCCCTGTCTTCGTTAAAAACCCAGTAATGATAAACCATCCCTATCCAGGCTACCGACCAGAAGGGGATAACCTTGTGATCACTGCCCGGGGCTGCTGCCAGGGTAAGCCCTTCTTCGGTTACGCTGTATTTGCCCTGCAAAATGCCACTGCGCAGCAAGCGTGTATCGCCAGCCAGCAGGGGAGCAGCAGGGCCCGAAATATATACATCGCTGAAGTACTGAAACTGCTCATAATAAGGGCAATCCACATAGTTTTCAAGGGCACAGGTATGAACGGTGCGCCAGCCCACATCCAGGATTTTTTCAAGATACGGGTCACTGCTTTCAAAAGTTGCTTTCAGTTCAAAAGGATAAAGGTCAAGCAAAGCGGTGTAGTCCTTCAGGGTAAGGGGTTGATCTTTGGTGGTTATTTCCAGTTCAATAAACCGGTAAGTGCGGTTCCAGAGGGTTTGAAACGTGCGTAGGTGGCCATCGGGCAAAAAGATATCATAATATCCGCGAAGGTGCATCCCTTCGGTAATATTGCGGTATGTTTTTTCATTATTTTCGTTGTAAAGTGCTTCATTGTAGGTAATTCGGATAGATGATCCCGAACCTCCCTCCACGGTGAGTTGCGGAATTGCTACTGTCAGGGTTTTGTTGTCAAAAAGAATTGTGGCATGTGTGTGTGGCGGGATCACGATTTCTGATCTGCCCTGGCAAAAAGTATTATCAGCATGTACATTTTCGCTTCTTACCACCGAATGAAGCCTGACTGTTGAGTTGTCCATCTGGGGGATGATGGAAGGTTGCAGGCCCCAGTTGAAGCCCCTTGTTCCCATAGCAGCAGGCCTTCCCTGATAGATCTTCTCTGCATACAGCCAGTGGCTGTCATTATATTCGGGCAAATGCCATCCCCAGATCATCTTATTGCCGTCAATCTTTTCGCAGGGCCCTACTCCGGTATTATGGTGAAACTCTTCAGGGGTATAGTTAAAGAATGTCCATGCATGCTCCTGATTAATTTTCCATGAATATCCTGTATTGACGATGCTTTCCTTTTCGGTATTACCTTGCAAAATAAAGCCTGTGCGTATGGTGGTTTGCCCCCAGGGCAGGTCATTGCCCCAGTTCCACACCCTGGCTGCCAGCACATTTTTTCCGGGCTGCAGCAGGGGGGCAATATCGTAGGTCTCAAAATTCCAGTGAGCAGGCACCGATCGTGCCGGGCCCCGGCCAACGGGTGTTCCATTGACATAAAACTGATAGCGGTTATCGGCTGATACATGAATGATAAATTCATCCTCAACCCTTTCCAGATCAAAGGATTTTCTGAACAGAAACACGCCGGTCACGCCCGGATTGTGTTTCCCCTCAATATTGGTTAACCAGTGTGCATCCCACGTGTTTTCAAGTAAATCAGGGTTGATGTTTGGATGTTGGGCCTGCGTATTCACAATCATCAAACTTTGCAGGAATAGAAGGGCCAGGATAATTACAGGTCTCATGGATGTCTGGTTTTTTGGTTAATGTGTTCTTTCTTTTAAAACCGGATTTTCGGGTTTAGTTACTCAGTAAATTACTTAAGTTTCGCATTATCGATAGATTATTCATATTCAATTTTATTGAACCCTTTCAGGGTTCTAATATCGTTGATCATCAAATAACCGTAAATTCCATTTACGGCTATTCATATTCAACCACATTCGTGGTTATAAGCCTGAAGGGCTTAAATGTGAATAGCCCTGGGTGTTAACCCGGGGATGAAAATGAACCCGTAGTTTACAGGCAACCCTGAAGGGGTTGAATATCAAATGTTTTGATAAGAGCGAATCTTTAGTAAAATAAATAACAGGTAGTTTAAAACAGTCTGCATTTAGCGCAAACGTTTACGCAAATATAACGGTTTTGTCTTTTCTGCCGATGGAATTAATTATTTTGGTGTGAAATCTTTTTGGCTAAGTAAATTTTTCAGGTTTTAATTCAGCATCTTATTCCGAAAAGCCTAACGAAATCTACACACATAATCGAATTTGTATCGATTATGTGTGCAATATTTGTTGAAATTACATGACAATATCAGTTCAGTTTTTTTAATGAACCAAAACCAATCCTAAAAACTAACATTTACCCCGGTCATGAAATGAATGCCTGGCATGGGGTAGCCATAATTAATGGTGTATTCCTGGTTCAGCATATTTTTCCCTGAAGCAAATACCTCTATGATGGGGTTGATCCTGTAAGATGCCATAAGATTTACCACGGTATAGCTTTCCTCTTGTGGCTCATCGCCCAGCAATGTATATAGCCCGGAGATCTGCTGGCCGGAGAGATTGGCCCTGAATCCTGCAATTCTGTATGTCCCTTCAAGATAGAGCTGATGTTCCGGGGCTGCAAGACGTGGCTTATCCGTGTCGATATAGCTGTAATTGCCCGAAAAGCTCAGGTTATTGGTGGCGGTCCAGCTAAACTCCACTTCTACACCTGCATTGGAAAAATCGCCCACATTTTGTCTCTTCATGGGAGGGGGAGGGGCATCGTTGGGCATAACCTGGATAACATTTTCCCCGTCAAGCATAAAAAAGGTAAGTTCGGCACTCCAGCGTTGATCAGATGAGGTGTAGTTAATTCCCGCCTCGTAATTCCAGAGTCGCTCGGGTATTAGTTCAGGGTTGGGTGCAAAAAGGTATAGCTCCATGATGGTTGGGCTTCGGAAGCCCTTGGAGAAGGAGCCTTTGAGTGTAATATTTTCCGTGGCCAGGTAGGAAAGTCCTAACTGGGGAACGGTTTCAGTGCCAAAAAAGGAGTTTTTTTCCAGCCGCAGACCGGCACTGAGGATGACCTGATTGAGCAGGGTTTGCTGCATAAAGGCATAGGCGGCCCAGTCATCTACCTCGTGCCACACATCGGCAGCACCCGGTGCCCCGCTGTTGGCTATTCCAGCTACTCGTTTATAATCTGCCCCCAGGGTTACCCGGTTTCCTTCAAACAGGCCAAATCCCTGAAACAGGCTGATGCCGGCATGATAATCTTCGGATATCCAGCCGTCAGTGAATTCATGTTTCCCGAAATTGTAGTATCCGATCAAACCTCCTTCAAGGTTGTCAAAACGGTTTCTAAGTGCCAGTGATGCTTTTCCCCTCATGATATCGATGCCAAAAAATGCCGGATTGTATATAGTGCCGGGATCTTCTGAGTTGAAGTCGGCCAGGCTGAAATCAGCCACGATATCCAGGTTTTCATTTACATGATAACCCGCTTTGAGAAATCCATTCACAATATTGAAGTCAGAAGTATCGCGATGCCCGTTGGTGCGGTCATGGTTGATGGATGCAAAAACATTGAACCTGCCCTCTTTAAATCCACCACTGGCCATATATTTCTGGGTGTTGAACGACCCGTAAGAGACCCTGGCATTGCCCGAGAAGCCCTCTCGTTCCTGTTTGCGGGTGATGATATTGATGGCACCTGCCATGGCATTGGATCCATAGAGAATTGAAGCCGGGCCCCTGATCACCTCCACCCTTTCAACATCGGAAGAAACATAAGCATCGGGCAATGGATGGGCAAATAATCCCTGAAACTGCGGGTGACCGTCAATGAGTACCAGTACCTGGGTGTTGGGAGCGGTACCCCCCACGCCCCGCATGCTGATCTGGCCTGCTGATCCTGATCCAATTCCAAAGCCGGTGATCCCACGCTCGGTAACGAACATTCCCGGAACGCGCTGGCTTATTACCGGCAGTACAGCCGATTCGTTACTCAGCTCAATCTGCTCGCGGTTGATCATGGAAAGGGTTACTGGCACATTGCGACGTGCGATCTCTGTGCGGGAAGCTGTAACTACCACTTCTTCAATAAGTACGGTGTCCCTGGGAATTTGTCCGGCAATGGTGTTAAAAGCTGTAAGAATTACGAAGGAGATGATAAGGATTTGTTTCATTGATTATTTAGTTTATGATACTATTGATTACGCCGGTAACTTGCCGAAAAACTTTACCAGCCACCAATGGAATTTATGAAATCCTGCAGGGTTGGCATGCATGAGTATGCATTGGCCGGTAACAGAGTTTGGTAATTCCTTCAGCTGCTCCTTTACCATTTTATTATCCGACATTTGCTGCACCCAGATATGGGTAAACCCTTTTTCAATGGCTTCGGAAACCAGTTCCTGGGTTACTTCGGGTTTGGTAACAATGTACAGTGCTTTTACCTGGTTGGGCAAAGCGCTCAGGTTCTCATAAACAGGTTCTCCCTCGGGAGTTTGACCCCCGGCAGGATTTACGGGGTAGAGGTTTAGGCCTTTTTCTTTGAGGGTATTGTAAACTGTTGTTCCAAATTTGTTCTTCTTCATGGAATACCCTGCTATGGCAATATGAGGCTGTGCCAGGAATTCATCAATTTGTGCTTTCGTTGCTTTCATGGACTCAGGATTAAAATATTACTGTCTGATGATTTTAAAAGTTTGTCTCTCATGGTTTCCGGTGAGGCTTACAAGGTAAATTCCGGGGGGTAAATTCATCAGGCTGATACGGATACTATGGTCATTTACAGTATGGCTTTGAAGCTTGCGCCCTGAGAGATCAAAAATGAATAAACTATCATATCCTTCAATATCTTCAACCATCAGATAGTCACAGGCAGGATTGGGATAAGCACGGATAGTATGTGTCCTGAACTCCTCAACCTGGGTCAGTAAAGTTATTTGCTCGATATGCACATGGGTAAAAATGACGTTAACATCCGAAAGGCCCAGGTCAAAAACAAGCCGTGCCTGATTATCTGTATCATACATCATTTGAAAGGTAAAGCTGTAAACTACTTCGGAGGTGCTCAGGGTGATGCCATTGTATCCGCTATAGGCTGTCCACGGATCGCCGTTTTTCCCGATATAAGCGGTAAGGTTTCTGGGGCTTCCATCGGCCATGGCGGTGAATGTTACCCTGTACATGTTGTCTTTATGAATGGGGACACCTTGTTTTACAAGTTGCACATGCCAGCCTTCAGAGCCACCATTGGTAAGATTTACCTGCATGTTACCCTGACCACCTGTAAGGCTACCCTGTGCTGAACCAAAGAGGTTCAGTTGCCAGTTGTCCAGGCCATCATCAAAATGATCTTCAAAAATCGTGGTGTATTCAATGGGGGTTGGATCGGGCATGGGATTGTGCAGCAGGGCATCTACAAGGGGTGTGATGTATTGGCCTGTGGAGGGATTGTAGATCCCAAAACCGGCACTGAACTCCCAGTAGGCCCAGCTATAGTTTTGCTCTTC
>SLIL01000301.1 GCA_007135645.1 Bacteroidales bacterium | reverse complement strand
TCAATGCCTGTTTTGTTACATTCTTTTCTGTTAATAATAAACCGTGCAAAGTAATGTTGCTGCAACTAATAACGATGGGTATCACAGGCTGCGAATTTTTTTAACCGCTTCGTTCCTTGTTTTGTTGCCGGGAAACCTGCAATGTTGAGGGACAAGGCCCGAAATCCCACATTTACGGGAGCCGAAGGGGTGCTTCGATCAACAGGTGGAAGGTAAGAATAGCAGTTAAATCGATTCGAAATAAAAGGCAAACCTCATTTTTTCATATTTAAACCTTAGTAGCTGATTAGTCCTGCATTAATCCAGATCGCCGGCCACGAAAGGTAGTGGCATGCATTCAAGATGTTGCCGGCGCACCAGGAAATTCAGCAAAACAGAAAACCCAAAAATATAATCTGAGAAATTAAGGAGTCCTTTAATGCACATTTATTCAAAAACTTATAATGATGTCATTAGTTGTAATTGATTCAGTGTGCCTTACAAACGTTGTCATTAGTAGCAATACAAACCATGCTTTGGTCTTGCGTAACCTTAGAAGATATCATGAGGCAAGAATAATTAAAATAACTATTGGCCGGTTTTTTTCTTGCGTTTGGAAAAGAGTTGTTTTATCTTTTTCAGGGTAATGGAGTGTTTTGCTGTGCCCTCTTCACCCAGTAAAAAGGCAAAGGGCCTGAGGGAGTCGATATGAGAAAAGATAATTCGGGTAATAGCCAGGAATGGGACTATGAGCAGCATTCCCGGAATGCCCCAGATAAGGCTGGCCCCCACAAGGCCGGTAATGATAAAGAAGGGATTTACTTTTACATTGCTTCCCACAATATTTGGAGTGAGGATATTATTTTCGGTAAACTGAATAACAATAAACAAAAGCACGACCCTGAATGCAAGCGCCGGATCGTTTTCCACCAGGATGGCAAATAAAAGTGGAATGGCTCCTCCCAAAAGGGTTCCAAAATAGGGGATAAAATTGAAAAAAGCGGAAATAATCCCCAGTGCGATTGGGTATTTTATGCCAATGATCCATAAGCCCATGGAGTTGATAAAACTTAGGATAAACACTACGATAATAACACCACCCATATACCTTGCAGAAACTTTTGATATTTCCCTCAGAATTACTACCAATTCTTTTTTTCTTGTCGGAGGAACAATCTTAAGCAGAAAATAAGCAAATTTGGTGCGATAGTAAAGAAAGAGGAAGATATAAACGGGTAACAAGCCAAACGCAACAGCGGTGCTTGCTGTAGCACCGAAAATATCACTGATGTATTCACCTCCTTTTTCAAGAAAATCTGATACCTGATCCTGAATCAGCTTTTGGGTTGTTTCCTTTTCAAAACCCAGATACTCTCCAATACGGGCGATCATATCAGAAAGATTCTTGATGGCTGCATCTACCAGGGCAGGTAATTCTCCTGCCATGGGAACCAGTTTGCTGTAGGCAAATAGTATTCCGCTTACCAGCAATCCCAATACACCAATTATGGTAACAAAATTAGCCAGGATACGAGGTAAGCCTTTCTGTTCAAGCCAGCAGGCAATGGGCAATAAAAGGTAGGCCAGTAAAAATCCGAAGGCAATGGGGTAAAGGAAATTGCGCACGGCGATCAATCCATAAAGGAACAAGATGATTGCCAGCAATATATAGGTCATTTTTTGCGCCAGAAAAATCCTTTTCTCCGCTTTGGCCTGGTGTTCAGTAGGGCTCATAAACCTGTGGTGAGTTTTTGTAGAAATAACTTTTGCAAAGGTACTGGAAAACCATTATAAGTAGACTGTCTCAGAAAAAATCTTTCAATGATCTGGCGATGAGATCACCGGCATTTCCGCTGCCATACAACCCATTGGGGAAATCCGTTTTGTTGCTGATAAAATGCTGCCATGCGTGAATGATCTTTCCTTTGTCAGCCCCTGCCAGCATGTTGACCTGGTGTTCAGTCAGCTCGGTCCATTCTGTTTCATCCCTCAGGGTTACACAGGGCTTACCAAAAAAGTAGGCCTCCTTTTGCAAACCTCCCGAATCGGTAAGTACCATTGAACAACGCTGCAACAGACCTACCATCTCCAGATAGCCCACCGGTTCTGTAATTCTCAGGTTTTTGTGGACAGTTGATTTGCCATGTTTTTGGAGGATGCCTTTGGTGCGCGGATGTATGGGTAGTATTACCGTAGTGGTATCCGCGATCTCTTCCAGCGCTTCGATGATGGCGAACAACCGATCCGTATTGTCCGTATTTTCAGCCCTGTGAAGGGTTGCCAGCGCGAAGTCTTCCGGTATGTTGGTGAATGGAAGCTTTGCATGTGGTGTGTAGTAAAGAGCAGCATCGTACATTACATCTCCGGTGCGGATGATCTGGCAATTGAAATGGTTAAACCCTTCCTGTTGCAGATTGGTCATAGCCTGATCTGTGGGGCAGAACAGCAGTTTGCTCACCCTGTCAGTCAGTATCCTGTTGATCTCTTCTGGCATGGCCATGTTAAAGGAACGCAACCCTGCTTCAACGTGAGCTACAGGTATATGCAGTTTGGATGCAGCCAGAGCGCCTGCCAGGGTGGAGTTGGTGTCTCCGTAAACCAGCACCATATCGGGCTTTTCGCTGGTCATTAGTTTTTCAAGTTCTTCCAGCATTCGTCCGGTCATGGCCCCATGCTCCAGACTGTGAATATCGAGATTATAGGTCGGGTGGGGGATGTTGAGTTCCTCAAAGAATACCCGGCTCATATTGTCGTCAAAATGCTGTCCGGTGTGCACGATCAGTTCTTCCATTGCTTCTGTGGCGGCTAAAGCTCTGCTCACAACTGCTGCTTTAATGAACTGTGGGCGGGCACCAATAACTGTAAAGATTTTTCTGGGCATGTTGTTTTTCTGTTGTTTTGTTGCGTAAAATGGTCAGGAGATCTCCTTCCGTTTTTTCTCATAATTTTTTGCTATGTAAAAGATGAGAATAAGCATTACTCCGTATGCAATGAGGTCAATGGTAAGATAAATCTTCAGGAATGTTTCTATTTGCAAGGCGTCCATAAAAATTAAACTGCTGATAAGCAGGAAATAACAAGCCTGCCAGATACTAAAAAGCTTGATTCTTTTCAGGGCAATGAAAATACTGCTTACCGGAACTACCATCAGCTTGATGGCTGCCCCCGGAACAATGATCTGGGCATATTTCCCTGAAATATAGTATTCCGAACCGGCATACAGGGCAAACAGGGGCGGAGCCCACAGCAAAACCAGTGCCGTCATAGCTGCAGCAGGGATCAATAGCAGCAGGATTATGCGTTTCAGATCGGAGATAATATTCTGGTTTGATCTGCTTTTTTCACTGATGGTTTGCAGCAGAACCTGCGAAATGCTAAGCGTGATAATGCTTGAAGGCAAAACCAGTACCTGGCGGGCAAGACCAAAATGGGCTGTTGTTTCCAGGGCGAAAAATTTCATGACCAGGATCAAAGGCAGGTGCATGCAAACGGCGTTGAGAAGTGCCGGAATCATGTTGACCAGTGGAAACTCCCTGTACCTTACAGCCAGCTGCCACTGGCGCTTCAGGGAGAAGAGTCGTAAGGAAAAGCCTGACCGTATCATTTGAAACCACCCGGTGATAAACGTTGCTGCGTGCCCGGCAATGTTGCCCCATATAAGCCCGGTGGCAAAACGCTGGCCCAGGCCCAGTCCTACCTGCAGGGCTCCTTCCGATACCCTTCTGGAAATTTTGTTTACAGAAACTGCATTATAGGATTTGTGCCTGACCAGGTAATAATTAAACACCTGGTAGGAGCTGAAAAAGAAGATGGCAAAAGGAAGGTAGTTCAGAATATAGCCATATTGAGGCTCCAGGTTCAGTAGATTGAGTATCCTTTCCCTGAAAACCATGATGACAAAGAATAATAATGCATTGAAGATCAATGAAGCAAACATACCTGTAAAAACCAGGTTTACCGCATCGCCTCGTTTATCGGGCAGTACTACTGCCATTTCGTATCGCAGGGCTGCTATCACCATAAGCATTCCGGTAATGCTGATAAACACTTCGTAAACACCGAAAAACTCTGCCGGGTAAATCCTGCGAAGTACACTTTGCAGCAATATGGGAATAAGCTGGGCCAGAAATGTGCCCACCACAAGAATGGAAATATTTTTTGAAATGTCCCCCGACGGTAAAATCTTTCTTATCATGATCTTGCTTGCGACATATTGCGTGTGTGCAAAATTAACTTTATTATTTTATTCTCTTAAATAGCATTTCTGATGATGGGGATTTTGCAACCTGTTTTTGGTTTGCTTCATTTTTCAGGTTAATTTTATGCTTCCAAAACGGATAAAAAAGCATTATGGCATGATCATTTTTCTAATCGGGTTTATGGGTAGTGGGAAAACTACGCTTGGTAAGCGGCTTGCGCGAAAGCTGGGCTATGAGTTTGTGGATATGGATTATTACATTGAAAATAAGGAGGGGATGAAAGTGTCTGAAATTTTTGAGGCAAAGGGAGAAAGCTACTTTCGTGAACTGGAAAGATCTTTTCTTGAATCATTGGAAACAGACAGGGAACTGGTGATCGGGACAGGAGGCGGTGCTCCCTGCCATGGGCACAATATGGATATCATGAACACCAAAGGGGTTACGGTTTATTTGAAAATGAGCCCGGTGAGCCTTGCCAGCCGCCTGGGGAAAGCCCGTAACATCCGTCCTTTGATTGCAGGATTGGAGGAATGGCAACTTAGAGACTTCATTGAGGATAAACTCAGGGAGCGCGAAATTTTCTACAACAAGGCCCGGTGCATCATCAAAGGGGAAAATGTAAAGCCTCACCATGTGATCTCCCTTGTTTTTGGTGAAGAAAACTGAATGATCATTTGTGATCTTTCCTGCCAGATAAACATGGTATTCTGTACTCCGGATGCCTGACCAAAACCGAAGAAATCAATCTGTTATTTGGGTGTTTTTACCTACAATTAAAAAACCTCAATTTCCTACTTTTACCGTGGTACAAACAGATGAACTGCTAACTTAAAATGATGATATCAATGAAAAGATTTGTATTACTGGTTGTTCTGGCCTTTTTTGTGCTGGAATCCATTGCCCAGGTGCGTCCGGCAAGGCGCAGGCACTATCAGAAATTTTTTGAAAGTACCCTTTTTGTGGTAAAAGACCGTGATCCCTATTCTGTCTATAACGAGTATATGAAAACCGCCATGGAACGGCACTGGACCATTACACCTTTTGAGTTCATCACATTTGATGAGTTTGAACGCAGGCGTAACAATGAAGATGCATCTTTTATGGTTTTTGCTGACATCAAACAAAAGAACCTTGATCAGGTGTATGAGTTTATCAATTTTGTTATGGGTGACCGCCGTCGGGATTTTGAACGCATGCCCGATCTGGCATCGGTGCCTTTGGCATACAGGGATGCCAACGACTTAAATTATCTTTACAAGATGGGTGCATTTGTCAAGTTTATGCAAACCTATGTGCAGGAAAGTGCCAATACACCGCGGATGCGTCTTACCCGTTTTTTGAATGTGAACGATCCGGCTTTAAAAACCATGGAACTGTGGTTGCTTGAAGAGGAGGTGGCACCGGAGATCAATACGGAAGAAAAGATACGTCAGCATTATCCTTACAAAGTGAGGTTTGCCACACGGGAAGAGATTGCTGAGGCCATTGCCCGGGATCGCGCGGATGTGGCATTGTTGCATAAAATAGGTCCTGAGGATGTTACCCGAACCGGGCGTGGAAAGTGCTGGAAGTTTATCGTTTCTGCTGCCGATGGCAGAGTACTGTACTCCTCTAGTCATGATGTGGACAGGAATACGCCCGATGCATTATTGCTTTCTGATATTCAGGAGATCGCAGGCCGGTAAAAGGCTTTAAATAGCAGCAAGAAAACTTGAATTTTTCTCATGTGCCTGATAAGAAAGCGTCAAGTGCAAGGCGGGCGAAGACTGAAAAACAGGAGTCCCGAAGTAAATTCGGGATGACATTGTTTGAAGGCAAGCCCAACGCAGCAATTGGCGTTTTCTTGCAGGTACTAATTCAGGATTGGGTCTGAAGGATAATTTGCCCAGATAGCATAATCATTGCCCATCTTTTTCAGGATACTCCCCCACATCGTTTCAGGGCTATCGGCCAGCACACAATCCAGGGTTGCCTGGGTAACGATCCAAGACTTTTCGCCCATTTCACGGTTCAGTTGTCCGGGTTCCCAGCCTGAGTATCCAATGAAAAACTTAACGTCTGATGGACCTACAAGTTTGAGTTCAATGAGCTCCATTAGTTTTTTGATCTCCCCACC
>SLIL01000040.1 GCA_007135645.1 Bacteroidales bacterium | reverse complement strand
GATGATCAATGGCAGCCAGATCTGCCCTGGAAGGCAGTCCACCCCAAAAACCAGCCAACAGGCCAAGATAAACAGCAAGTGCAAGAACCATTGCGGCAAAAGGTATACTGAGCAGACCAATCCCGGCCAGAATGGCTGATCTTTTTCTGAAAGCAGGATCAGTTTTAAACTTTGTAAAAGTTTCTTTAAGGGAAAGTCTTTGGAATATGTTTCTTTTGAAAGGAAATTTCACTAAATGTCTTTTTTTGCCTGAAAAATACCTTTTGATGCATCAACACTATGCTTTCAACTTATAACTATTTGCAGGGTAATGCATAATTCTTTGATAATTTTCGCAATTTGTAAGAGCGAAACTATCTAAAATGCTTAAAAGATAAAGAATAACGAAACCCCTGCAACGCTTATTATAGCACCCACAATTTCTTTCCAGCTAACTGACTGCTTAAAGAAAATCATGGTAGGAGGGATGATCAGGATGGGGGTGATAGCCATAATGGTAGCTGCAATGCCTGTATTGGTATGCTGGGCTGCCAGTAATGACATGGATACTCCTATAAACGGGCCAAAGGTTGCCCCCAGAAACATCAGCAGCATGGGCCTGGTTTGTTTTATAGCACCACCAACTGCTTTCCATCTTCTGAAAAAACTCACCACGATAGAAAATCCAAAAATCCCGGCAATAACCCTTATTTGAGTTGCAGCAAAAGGATCAAATTCTCCCATTCCATATTTGCTCAACACATAGCCACTGGCCTGTCCTACTGCTCCTAAAAATGCAAAAAACAACCCTTTGGCCGGGTAGCTGAACCGCGAACTACCTGGTTTATGCTTCTGGAATATTACCAGTGCTATTCCCGAAATGGTCATCAACATCCCTGTAAGATTCAGCCAGCTCATTTGCTCACCCATTATCATAAAACCAAGAATAGCTGTAATGGGTGGAACAAGGGTCATAATGAGCATAGATAACCTGGATCCGATCATCGTAAAGGCCTCAAAAAGAAAAAGATCCCCGATCACAAAACCGATCAACCCCGAAAGAATCAGCCAGTACCAGGTGTGGGCATCGGCATCCAGAGGGAAAAACATGCCCCGGGTAAAATAGGAGTATAAGCTAAGGAGCACAAGGGCCATTACCAGGCGGATTATATTGACGGCGACACTGCCCACCTTGCGGCTGGCTGTTTCAAATGCCAGTGCTGTGATTGTCCAGCAGAATGCGGTTGCCAGTGCGGCAAGTTCTCCTATTTTAAGTTCCATCTCTATTCATCAAAAATCGCGGCGCAAAGATAGGTTTTTCCCGGGTGGCGCAATGCAAAAAAACCAAAAGGTTGTTTCTTTATCTTTGTGTATTCAATTTTGAGATCCATGAGCGGGCCACATTATAACATACCGGTGTTTATCCCCGGGCTTGCATGCCCTTTTTACTGCGTTTTTTGTAACCAGCAGTCTATAACAGGTAAATGTAAAGCTCCTGATGAAATAGCTGTAAAACACATCATTGATACGCATTTGTCTACCCTTACTCCCGGGGAGGGTACCATTGAAGTTGCCTTTTTCGGGGGAAGTTTCACAGCATTGGATATGGAGGTTCAAAACAGGTATCTGGAAATGGTAAAACCTTACCTTGAAAAGGGCGCTGTGTCGGGTATCAGGATATCAACCCGTCCTGATTTTATCACACATGGAATCCTTATCAACCTCAGGTCCAGAGGAGTTGTTGCCATTGAACTTGGTGCTCAGTCGCTGGATGATGAAGTACTGGAAAAAAGCGGCCGGGGGCATACTGTACAGCAAGTTGAAACGGCTGCCGGGTTGATCTATGATCATGGTTTTGAGCTTGGTTTGCAAATGATGACCGGCCTGCCCGGAGATAATGAACAAAAATCACTGAACACGGCTCAAAAGATCATCGAACTCAACGCTGCCACCACACGGATCTATCCCACCCTGGTGATCAGAAACACCCCATTGGAAAAATTGTATGCCAGGGGAGCGTATTTTCCACAATCACTTGAGGAGGCCGTTAACCTCTGTGCAAAGCTCTATGAACTGTTTCAGGCAAATGCGGTGAAGGTATTAAGAACAGGCCTTCATCCTTCTGAAGGTATGCTCAATGGCGAATCCCTTGTGGCAGGGCCGTTTCATCCTGCATTTGGCGAGTTGGTTATGAGCAAGATATGGCAAAACAGATTGATATCCAAAACCAGGGATATAAGTCATTATCCCCTTACCATTTATGTGCATCCATCGGATTTGAATGCTGCCATTGGTCATAAGGCAAGTAATCGTAAAATCCTGGAAAAAGAATTTGGGAAGATTTATTTTAAAAGCGACATCACCATAAAAAAAGGAGCGCTCTATGTTGATCATGCTCGATGAATCAGCTCCCATTGCCGCCCGAAAAGCTCTTGAAAAAGAAGGGGAGGTTGTGCTGTTTCAGACCAATAATACTTGCTATGATGCCATCTCCGGACATCCGGACATTTTTTTCTTTCAACATCCCAATGGATTGATCATAGCTCCAAATACACCGGAGAAATATAAGAAACTGCTTTCAGACAAAGGTATTCCTTTTATCACAGGCAACAGTGAGGTGGGCGAAAAATATCCCTGCACCGCCATTTACAATGCTTTGCACACTTCCCATGGAGTGTTACATAACAGGGTAATTACGGATGATGCCATTAAAAATCATTTTCCCTTGTTTATTGATTGCAAACAGGGTTATGTAAGGTGCACAACCATTCAGACCGGAAATCTGTTTATAACTTCTGATAAAGGTATTGAGCGGGTATTGTTGAACAATAACCTCAATGTAATATATGCTTGTCCTGAAAATATTTCACTGAAGGGTTTCAGGCATGGGTTTTTTGGCGGTTGTTGTGGCCTTTGTGGAAAAAAACTTTACATTTGTGGAAGCCTCAGAGAGGTTCCCGGTTACAAGTCCCTTGCAGGTTCCATTGAATCACAGGGCTTTGAAATAAAGGAGATCTGCTCCAGAGGCTTGCATGATGTAGGTGGGATACTTTTTCTGTACTAAAGTGATCGTACTCTTTATTGATTATTTGAATAATATGTCAATAACCAATGATTATATAATTATCCGCAAGCTAATAGTGGTTTTGTTTGTCTGGATCTCTGTAACAGGGTGCAAAGAAAGGACCATCCAATTAGCAGCACCTAAGGAACAGCCTATTAGTCGATCGGTAGAGGCTAATGTCATTGCCCTGCAAAACCAGGTCCCACCCGATGAGTTCCCTATACCTGACCTTGTAAAAGTAAGAGCAGGTAAACCTGATATCTTACCCAAAGAAACAAATCTGCCCATTACCCTACGTCCGGAGAGAAGAATGGTTAGCAATCCGCCTTTAAAAAGAGTACCTGGAAGAGACAGGTATTCATTTCCGCAGGAGCTAAGTGTTGAGCCAAGGGTCGTCAGGGCATCTTTGCCAGATATCATTTTAGCAAAAGACCCCCGAATGAAAACAGATAATCCTTCAAGCTTTATTTTCTATTCCAGAGTGGAAGGATTACCGCAAGATGATATCAGTTCAATTGCAATGGATTCAAGGGGAAATCTATGGATAGGAACCTATGGGGCAGGAGTGATTCGCTTTGATGGCAGATACTTTGCCCAATTCACCGTTGAGCATGGGTTACCGGATAACTTTGTTCTTAACCTCGCTGTTTCGCAAAAAGGAGAGATCTTGATCGGGACGCGACTGGGGGGGGTTGTGATTTTTGACGGAACAGACTTTAAAATATATGATGAAAAAGATGTTTTTTCCAGCAGGATTGAAACCATTTTTCAGGATTCGGAAGGAAATATCTGGCTTGGAACTTACAGAAACGGGGTAGTAAAATATGATGGAGAAACGTTTTCTGTTTATGACCAGTCCACAGGCCTTGCAGGAAATACAGTCTATAGTATTGTTCAGGATACAGCCGGAAACATGTGGTTCGGAACCAGGGGAGATGGAATATCCCATTTTGTCGGTGAGTCTTTCTTTAATTATTCCTCCCGAAATGGGTTGCCTAACGATAACATTTTAAGTATGGCCTTTGATGAAAAAGGCCTGCTTTGGATAGGAACCGATGGCGGTGGCCTGGTTTCTTTTGACGGGAAAACATTTGAGATCTATAATACCGAAAATGGGTTTATGGACAATGACATCACCAGCATTTTTTATGCATCAGACAAAAAACTCTGGATAGGAACACGAAGATCAGGACTGGTTAATTATGAGCAAGGACGTTTTACCCATTTCCGGGAACGGGATGGACTGATCAGCAGTTTTGTTACAAAAATAAATGAAGATCTTTCCGGAAAACTCTGGTTTGGTACCTATGGCGGAGGAATTGGATCATGGTATGGCAATATTTTCAGGCATTATTCAGCTGAGGAAGGTTTACCCGAATCATTCATCAGGGCCATAGAAACCGATCTTAACGGCAAAACCTGGTTTGGCACAAATTCTACCGGAATTTTAACTTTTAATGAGGATCGGATCCTAAACTATTCCGTTGCGCAAGGTATGGCAGACCACAGAGTGAGGAGCATTACTGCTGACAGCAATGGTGACCTGTGGATAGGGTTGCTCTATGGTGGGTTTTCCATATTTGATGGTGAGTATTTTATGAGTCCTCCTCCCACACATTTGCTTTCAGAAATTGGTGTTTTATCTGTTCTGGAGCAGAAAAACGGCACAATTTGGATGGCCAGCTATGGAGATGGGCTCTTCAGGATCAGGGATGATATAGTTACCCGCTACACTGAAAACAATGGGCTTCCCGATGATTATCTTCGTAAAGTTATTGAAGATCCGGACGGGAATATATGGGTTGCGACACGGGAAAATGGGGTAGCCATGTTTAATGGAGATCAGTTTACCCATTTTTCTACTCTTGAAGGGTTACCGGTAAATTATATTTTTGATATCTTATTTGATTCCAATGGGGCCTTATGGATAGGAACCGATGGCGGTGGTCTTGTCAGATACAAGGATGGTTCAATGATGCATTTTGCCGAACAGCATGGACTGGGAAGCAATTTTGTTTATTCTATTGCCGAGGACCATCAGGGTAAGCTTTGGTTTGGAACACGCTGGGGCCTGAGTTCATTAATAGGGAGCAGCGAAGCTGTTAAAAAAGAGCTTACCAGTGAGCAGGTTTCCAATGCCCATTCAGCAGGGGTGTTTTTTGGGAATCATACAAGAAACCAGGGATTTATGGGAATCGGGGTAAATTCACGTGCCATGCACCAGGGAAAGGATGGGTTGATGTGGATAGGGGCTAATGATATCCTTACTGCTTTTCACCCGGGCAATGTTACTGCAGATACTGCCAGGCCTTATATTTATCTTTTATGGGTTGGTCTTTTTAATGAAAATGTTCCATGGGTTGATCTTATCAGTAATCAGGATACATTGTATACCCTTGCCAGCGGGGCTGTCATCAGTGATTTCTCTCTTAACGGAATAACGCCCTGGTATGGAACACCGGAAGGGCTAAAACTGGCCTACCGGAATAACTACATTGTGTTTAGTTTTTCAGCCATCACAAAAGATATCGGATCGGATGTGAGGTATCAGCATATGCTGGTGGGTATGGATGAAAACTGGAGTCCATTAACAAGAAGTACCGAGGTCCATTATGGCAACTTAAGGCCTGGCTCATACCAGTTTAAACTTCGCGCAATGAACAAAGCCGGGGTATTCAGCGATGAACTCACCTTTGAGTTCCGGATAAAATATCCTTACTGGGCTACCTGGTGGGCCATAGGGATATACTTTATAACTATCGTGGCTGTTGTAATTATTGCCTATCATTTAAAAAAGAAAAAGGCCAGATCAGAAAAACTGAGAAAGGAGGAAGAGCTGAGGTTGCAGCAACAGGTGGAAATTGCAGAAAGATCTGCCGAATTTAAACAAAACTTCCTGGCCAACATGAGCCATGAGATCCGTACACCTCTCACCGGAATACTGGGAATGGCTGATCTGCTCCTGAAAACACCGCTGAACGAAACCCAGGAAGATTATATGAAAACCCTTATTCATTCGGGCGAGAATCTCAGGGAAACCATCAACCTGGTACTGGATTACTCCAAAATTGAGGCTGGAAAGGTAAAGCTGAACAAGGAGGTTTTTTCTGTTCATGATTTATTTGATAAAGCGGAAAAACTATTTTTATCCATTTGCCGGAAAAATATACTGCTTAAGAAACACATTAAAGAATTGGTACCTCCTTATTTGGAAAGTGATTACCAGAGAGTGTTTCAGATACTTAATAATCTTATTACTAATGCAGTAAAGTTTACAGAGGAAGGAACCATCAGCCTGATTGCATCACTGGAAAGTTCAGGTACTGATAATAAAGAACACCTGATAAAAATAGCCGTAAAAGATACCGGGATGGGCATAAAACAATCTGCTCAGAAAGGACTCTTCCGGCCCTTTTACCAGGTAGAGCAATCCTACAACCGGTCCTTTGAAGGAACAGGTTTGGGTTTGGCTATTTGCAAAGAGCTGGCAACGATTCTGGGTGGAGAGATAGGTGTTGAGAGCATTAAGGGAGAGGGCAGTACATTCTGGTTTACATTCAAAGTTAGAGAAGCAGAAAGGCCGCTTCAAAAGGAGAAGAAGCCTGAAAAAACCGAAGCTGACACAGATGTTCGTTCTTTAATGATCCTGTTGGTTGAAGATAAAAGGATCAATCAAAAAGTGATCACGCTGGTTTTGAAAAGCATGGGACACCAGGTGGTTATTGCGGATAACGGGCAGAAAGCCTTGGAGCTTTATCGACCCAACTATTTTGATCTGATCCTTATGGATATACAGATGCCTGTAATGGACGGAATTGCAGCAACCCAGGCATTAAAGAAATGTTATCCCGAATCACCCCCCATCGTTGGACTAAGCGCCAATGCTTTTGAAGGTGATCGCGAAAAGTACATGCAAATGGGCATGGATGAATACCTCACGAAGCCCGTAAAGGAATCTGATTTTCAGAGAGTGATTGCGAAGTTTTTTTAAAAGGTATCGAATTCAGTTCCAAGTTTTATCTCGGATGAACTCTTACCGAGACCTCTTTTGTAATGTCCAGAGCCGTTGTAATGGTGCTCAGATCTTCAAAAAGTTCTCCACTCGCCCCTGACCAGTGGCTATGCCCGATGGGTTTCAACATGATTTTTTCCCCTGCATCAGCCAGTCTTACGGTTGCTTTGTATACCAGGGCAGGCTGACTGGAAGTACGATAATGCTCATCATCAGGAAACTTATTGTTGTGCCAGTAATTGTTCCAGTCCCAGGACTGGTTGATTTCCATCAAAACATTGAAAACAGCAGGGATCTCTGTTCCGGTCCGTGTAGTAAGAACAAATGCTGCCTTGGGGGTTGGCCCTGTCACGGCATCGGGCATAGGTTCTTCAACGGTTGGGATAAAGTAGCCATCGGGTGCTTTTACACCTCTTTTATGTCCCCAGTAAGGCAATGCTGCCGGACGTCTGAGGGGGCCGGGCTGCCACCTGCCTGTAGAAGCATCTCCATGTCTGAAATAACCTTTGGCAATGGATTCTGCCACATACAAACTCTGAAGGTATTGCCCGGTGGTATCCTCAATCCAGAAGGCCATAAGCGGGTGGTTGTGACTTCGTCCAGGTTTGAAATGAACTTCAAGCGTATGACCTTGTTCTTGCTGTAAAGTGCTGAACTCCTTTGGTGGTGCTTCTGCTCTTTTGCGCTGCCACCAGCGCTGTTGCATGGATTCTTCCAGTGTAAATGCCAGTAAAACAGGCAATGTCATAACTATGGAAAGAAAAATCACTGTGTTTTTTTTATTGTACATGGTGTTTTGATTTTTTAAAATTCAAACATGATACCTATGCTGGGTAAAACAGTACCGGTTGTATTTCTCAGCTCTCTGAGCTCATATCTCATAATTCCATTATCATCAGTAAAGGGGTCAGCACCCTCTACTCGTAGTAAATTTGGAGGCAATTCCGACTGAAAGTTATAAACATTTTGAATATCCAAGTAAAACATCAGCGAAAAATTGGGGAAAAAGTATTGTTTGTCTATCCGAAGGTCGAGCTGATGAAAGGAACTTAGCCTGTTGGAATTAAACCTTGCAAAATCCAGGTATCCTTGTCTTTGCAGATCCCATGCATCTACCCGGGTAGATGTTTCCAGGTCAAAGGGTGTGTATGGGGCACCACCAGAGAATCTCCACTTGGCACCTATGTCCCAGTTGCGGGGCAGTTTTTTTGTTGCTGTAAGATTTACAATGTGCCTGCTATCCCAGCTGGAGGGGATATAGTTTCCCTGCAAGTCCTCAAATTCACTGCGCACAAAGGTATAGGAGAGAATTATGTTGAGATTTCGGAAACGCTGCTCGCGATAAAGCAGTTCTGCTCCAAAGGCACGTCCATCGCTGGTGGAAGTTACCTCCTCGTCTCCGAATATTCCAAAGTCTATGGATTTACTGCCAAGGGGTACGCTGTCTTTCACAGAAAAGGGGTATCTGTTGTAGTTTTTATAAAATCCTTCCAGGGTCACCTTGGTCTGTCGGGTGGGCAACCATTCAAACCCTCCCACGTAATGGTCAACATTGATAAATTTCAGGTCATTCTCACGGTTTCGCAATACGCCATCATTATCCCTGAAACCAAGGGTAGTGTAGGAGGGGAGCTGAAAGAATCTGCCGGTGCTTGCATTCAGGGTCAGGTTATCGATGAGCCGGTATGAACCCGAAAGTCTGGGAGAAAGCTGATTGAGCGGGTTGGCCATATGGGATGAGTAGTTATTGGCATCGGTTCTGATACCAAACGAGAGTGAGGCCCTGTCATTTAAAAAGCTACGGGTTACCTGGCCGAAAAGGTTCCATTTATACATCTCCAGAAAGGAATTGTATTCCACTGTGATGGGTTGTCCGAAAAAGAGCTCCTGATAGGTGTCATTGAGGTACTTGGCATATTCTCCTCCGGCACCAAATATAAAGCGGTAGGGGCCGGATTGCACGGTGCGTTCGTAGCGGATCTTGTTTTCTATCTCATCTGACTCATAGTCAAAAGTACGGGGTAGCGATTCGTTATTATCAGGATATTTATAGGAGAAATTTCTTAACATGTTGCGGCTTACCACAAACCTGTCAAACCCATTATCCCTGAATCGGCGATATACAGCACCAACGGTATAATTCCACTGTTCGTTTACCGGAAGGTAATCCAGGATAAAACGCTGTTCCTCGGTTTCGTTGGCATCCAGATTGAGCCTGAACTGATCCAGGGCACCAATCCCGATCAGGGTTAGCTCTGACCTATCACTAAGCCGGGTGTCGGTTTTAAACTGAAAACTGTTGTAAGTAGGCAGAAATGGCAGTCCTATCACACTGAAAAGAAACTGCAGATAAGATCGGCGGGCAGAAAAAATAAGCGTTGTATTTTCTGATAAAGGTCCATCCAGTGTCAATGCCAGGTCACTGGCACCAATGGTTCCCCTGTAATTCATCCTTTCACTGTCGCCACGCACCTGCCTGAACTCAAATACCGAACTCAGCGCGTTGCCCCGGTTTGCCGGAAAAGCAGAGGAATACATCTCAACCTCTCTGATAAAGTCAACATTGATGATCCCCACCGGGCCACCACTTGCTCCCTGGGTAGCAAAGTGATTAAGGTTGGGGATTTCAACACCATCGAGAAAGAAACGGTTTTCGTTGGGGCCACCACCACGAATGATCACATCGTTGCGAAATGCAGGTGTAAAAGCAACTCCTGGCAAAGACTGTATTACCCGCGAGATATCCCTGTTGCTGCCGGGGTTCCTTTCAATTTCAGATATTCCCAGCCTTCTTAAGGAAACCGGACTTTCTTCACGGCGCTGGAAGGGAGAAGCCTCGATAACTACCTCATCCAGTTGAAGGTCAATCTCACGCAACCCAATGTCGATGTTGGCGGTTCGGGCATTGGTAACCTGAAACTCTTCAGTTACTTTACGTTCAAACCCCACTGCCGATACCTGCAAACGCACAAAACCTGGCTCCAGGCCGGCAAAAATAAAGTTACCGTCAAGGTCTGTTGTGCTACCGATATTGGTGCCAAAAATCACCAAATTCACAAAAGGGAGGGGTTCGTTATTTTTTTCATTGAAAACCCGTCCGCGTATGGTGCCTGTCTGGGCAAACAGCATCGTTGATTCGCTCACGATAATCAAAGCAAGCAAAAGGAGCTTAATGGTAATATCTTTTGTCTTCATAATTGTTGTTTCATTATTTGTGCTTTTACTTAAACAACAAGCAATGTATGTATATGTTTTGCGCTGAATGAAATTTTTATAAATATGTTTTTCCGGATGCAATCATTTATTCCCGGTGGCTATTTAAAAGCTGAAACGATGATTACCTGATTGTATGTTTTTTTAGAATGATGAAAAATTATAGTTATTTTAGTGCGACATATTGTTAAAAAGCGCATCACTATGGAACCTCTGACCCTAACCACACCGGCCTTATTGTTTTCAGCCATTTCATTGATCCTTCTTGCCTACACCAACCGGTTTCTTACCCTTGCCCAGCTGGTACGAAGCCTGCACGCACAATACAGGCAGGATCCTTCGCACATATTATACGGGCAGATTGACAACCTTCGAAAAAGAATTTACCTAATAAAAAGCATGCAGATATATGGAGTTGGCAGCCTGTTGTTATGTGTATTAAGCATGTTCCTTATTTATATTGGTGAAAACCTTGCTGCCGAGATTATTTTCGGTCTGGGCCTGGTTTGCCTGATTATTTCTCTTTCCATTAGCATCTGGGAGGTAAATATCAGCGTAAAAGCACTAAAACTGCATATCAGTGATCTGGAAAAAAAGAAATAGGTAGTCAGTATTTTTCTTATAATCTATGTTTTTTTTGTTAATGGTATAAGTTATCTGCAGACAATGTCAGTTTCAATTCTCTGGTATTCTTTAAGGGCATAATTGGTAATTTTTTCTGGTTGGATACAAATATCCTTTTTCTGCAAACTCTGGCACGGATTTGGAAAAGTATTGTTATTTTTAACCACAAAATTAAAGCTATGCAAATAAGAGTTACCATTATATTCTGGATTGCGCTCACCTTGTTTATTACCGTATTTACCGGTTGTGCTGCCCGGCGAATGGCCCGGCAGGCTTCAGATTTTGAACGGGCGGGGATGTTCAGGGAGGCATCAGAGCTTTATTACCAGGCCTCTTTGCGAAAGCCCGGCCGGGTAGACTATCTTGCCGGATTGCGCCGTTCGGGGCAAATGTATGTGGAAGAAGTGGAATCGCATATTGCCGATTCTTACAGACAGGGAAGCAATGAATCGGTTGTTTATGATTTTCTGGCACTGGAAAATTTTGTTTCAAGAATTGGCAATACGGGTGTTCAGCTGCGTATTCAGCACTCCACAAGAAATCTTTACCGCAACGCCCAGGAGGGCTATCTGACTGAGCGCTACGAAACCGGCCTCAGACTCATAAGCGAGGAGAAATACCACGAAGCGAAGGTAGTGTTTACAGATATTTCAAATATAAACCCCGATTTTCGCGATACAAGAACTTACCTTAATATTGCTACCCTTGAGCCCATCTATCAGCGTGGTGCCAGCCATTTTGGGCAGAGAAACTATATGGCTGCCTATAACGACTGGAGAAGGGTAGCGGCAACAGATCCCAATTACAAAGATGTACGACAGCGCATGCAGCAAGCCCTCTCAGAAAGATACCGCCAGGGTAGTCTGGCATTGGTAAATGAAGATTTTTCGGAGGCTGCCAGGGCCTTGGGAGATGTATATAATGCCGACCCAACCTTCAGAGATGTGAAAAGCTTATTCATTGAAGCCAGGGCAGAACCCATGTACCGAAGAGCGTCTTCAGATCTTGAATCGGGCAGATGCCGCAGGGCATGGTATACCTTTAATGACATTATGGATATCGCAGGAGGTGATTATAAGCAGGCTTCATCCAAGGTGGAAATTGCGCTCAAATGTGGCAGTTTTCCTGTTGCTGTTCATGCACGAAACATGCCCAATCACAGCTCTGACGGTGCTGTATTTGAAAACCTGCTTTCAGAAAGTATTCTTGACAAAGAAGATCCATTCCTTAAGATCTTTAAGCTCCCATCAGTTAACAATCGTATCCATCGTTCCTTTTTAACCACCACAGGCCCTTTGAACCGAAGCCAATTGAGAGAGCTTCACGACCGTCAGGGGATACAGGCTGTTCTGGTTCTCAACTTTAATCAATATAGTAAAAGCCAGGGAGGTCTTGAAAGGGTAGAAAGAACAGGCTTTGATCGGGTGTCACGCACCACTGAAGAAGGAGAAATGCTATATCGCGACAGAAGAGTTACCTATTTTGAGTTTTCCAGGGAAAACCGGGTTGCCCTTCAAATGAACTTTCAGCTGGTATCCACACTCAACGGCGAGATCTTATTATCACGAAATTTCAGTGCCAGCGAGAATTCTTTTATAAATTATGCACAATACGAGGGAGAAAACAGAAACCTTTTTCCCTCCATGAGCGTGCAGAATAACCTGGTTATTGATGAAAGAAACTATCAGCAGCTGCAGAGACTTCTTAATGCGTCCAGGGAAATTGAACCAGTTGATAAGCTGAGGGAAAAAGTGTTTATGAATATTGCAGGTAGAATAGCTGAAAGTCTTGTTAATTTTAACCCGGAAAACTAAAATTCAAAAAAATAAGTACCACCCCAGTCCAAAAAATGTATTGATGAAGACCATTATTCCCGTTTGCTGTATCCTTTTGATGCTGTTTTCCTGCTCAGGAAAAAGAAGGATGAGCCATGCTGATATGATGAAAGATGCTCCTCAATGGGTTCAGCAGCCACCCACCCATCCGGCATATTATCATGGAGTTGGAATGGCCACCAAAACTACCCATCAGGATTACCGGGAGCGGGCAAGGCAAAATGCACTTTCTGATCTGGCAGCAGGAATTTCCGTAAATATTTCCTCTCAATCGGTTCTCAACCAGTTTGAATTTGATAATGTGCACAGTGAGTTTTTTCGTGATAATATTCGTGTTTCGACTCAACAGTTTCTTGAAGGCTATGAAATTGCCGGAAGCTGGGAAAATGATGTGCAATACTGGGTTTATTACCGGTTGTCAAGGTCAGTGTTTGAGCAGATTAAGCAGGAACGTGTAAACAGGGCTTTATCGCAGGCTCTTTCAAGGTTACAAGAGGCTGATGAGTTAACACAGAGAGGTCGTAAATCTGATGCCCTGGGGTTTTCTGTAAAAGCACTTGAAGACATCCGGGATTTTATGGGTGAAGAATTGCTGGTGGAGCGGGGAGGAACCAAAAGGCCTTTTGCAGCGTTGTTTGCTACTGATCTCACAGACAAGCTGCGTGATATTGAAATTGTGTTTTCAGAAGAGATTGCAAGAGTAAAACCAGGTCGTGACCAGTTACATTCCATTGATGTGACCCTTCGTGATTCCAGTGGCAGAACACTATCAGGAATGCCCGTAACAGTGCGTTACTCCTGGCTGCCGGGGCAGGTGATCGAAGTCAATACGGATGCTTCAGGCCGGTTTACACTTTACTTGCAGGGAATTAAGCCTGGCAGAAGATCAGAGCAGGTTTCATGCAGGGTAAATTTTCAGAGTATTGTGCGCAATAATACCAGCGAACTATCTGTGCAACGATTACTTGGGGCATATTCCGCTTCTGAGTTTATTCTTCCCGTGGAAATTGTACCTCCGGTTTTTTCGGTTGATATTGAATCGCAGAGTCTTGGTTCGGGAAGTTACACTGCCAAAGTAAGAGATGAGTTTACACGATTGCTGAATACCAATGGTATAGAGGTTCGCAGAGATATCAGGGGCCAGCAGATCGACTACAGGATGCATGTGATGCTGGAGAAAACAGGAGTTTCACAATCCGGAAACCGCTTCACCGCCGACATAAAAAAGGATATTGTTGTTACAGACAGTGATGGAAAAACTGCTTATCGGCATATAGGCAGCCAGACCACAGGCCTGGGATCATCGCACGATGCGGCCGTGGAAGATGCTTTAAAGTCTATGGAAGCGCAGATCAGAATCACAATTTTTCATGAAATGATGAATGAGATCTTCTAAGGTTGAAAACCCATAGCTTTTGTTGAAAAACAGGTAAAAATGTTAATAAATAGTTGGAAAATAATTGCTTAAAACGAAAAAAATATAGGTTTTTTTTGTATATTGCATACCTGCAATTGTTCTTAAAAATCCTAAAAACATGACTCCTCTACAAAAATATACGCTTGAGTTTCCCATAAAGGTTAGCCCAAAATTGCTTTTTACCCTCATCAGTACTTCAGAAGGTTTGGCTCGTTGGTTTGCCGACAAAGTAATTGTGAATGAGGATTTATTTTCTTTCCATTGGGAAGGGAGTCAACAATCTGCCAGGCTTATTGAATCACGAGAGCCGGAATATGTAAGATTTGAATGGACTGATGATTTCCATGAAGGATATATCCTGGAGATGCAAATCAATTTTGAGGGGGTTTCTGGTGAAGCTGCACTTATAGTAAGCGATTACTCAGAAGTATCTGATATGGAATTTTCCCAAATGTGGTGGACCACACAGGTGGGAAGGCTTCAACGGCTATTTAACAATTAACTCTGGCGGTATTAAAACAGGGCAGATATGTCTGCCTTTTGCCAAAGCATTTTACATTGCAGGGGCATCAAGCTTAAACCAGTCTTTTACAAAATCGGAATTATCTGAAGGTGATTTATAATGCCTGAACTCATTGTTCCTGGGGTTGTAGATGTAATCTTTAACCCATTTTTCATGATTTAACCTTATTTCATTGATAGCCAAAATAATATACTGCAACTCATCATCGGTCATGGTGGGATGAAGAGAAAGCCTTATCCAACCAGGTTTTTCTGATAAGTCTCCGGTATTTATTTTTGAAGTGATCGTTCTGGAATGCTCGTAATCAACATTAAGAAGAAAATGTCCGTAGGTGCCGGCACAGGCACAACCTCCCCTTACCTGGATTCCATAGCGGTCGTTGAGAAGTTTTACTGCCAGGTTGTAATGGATATTATCCATGTAAAATGAAATAACACCCAAACGGTCACGGGTGTTGTCTGCCAGAATATTTAAACCTGGTATTTTATACAACTCGTTGAATGCAGTTTTGAGAAGCTGATCTTCCCGCTTATGTATATTTTCAACCCCCATCTGATCTTTCAGGTTGATGGCCAGGGCAGCCCTGATGGCCTGAAGGAATCCGGGAGTGCCACCATCTTCACGAAGTTCAATATCATCAATATATTTGTATTCCCCCCAGGGGTTGGTCCAGTCCACAGTTCCCCCGCCAGGATTATCAGGAACATCAGAATTATAAACTGATGAATCGAAAATAAGAATGCCGGGGCTGCCAGGCCCACCTAAAAACTTATGGGGCGAGAACAATACTGCATCAAGCTTTTCCATGGGGTCAGCGGGGTGCATGTTGATATCATCATATGGAGCAGAGGCTGCATAGTCCACAAAACAGATTCCATCGTATTCGTGCATTACACGTGCCAGCTCATGCACGGGGGTGCGGATGCCCGTAACATTTGAACAGGCCGTAAAAGAGCCTATCTTAAGCTTGCGGTCTTTATGCTTCTCAAGTTCTTTGCGCAGCTCATCCGTATCGATCAGCATATCTGCTCCAGGCTTGATAACTACCACATCTGCCGTGGTTTCAAACCAGGATGTATGATTGGAATGATGTTCCATGTGCGAAATAAAAACAACCGGCTTTTCTTTGTCCTGAAAACAGGAGCCCACCGAAAGTTTTCCACAAATCCTTAATCCTAATATGCGCTGGAATTTGTTAATAACGGTGGTAAATCCGCTTCCTGCCGTAATGATCACATCATTGGGCCCGGCATTAACATGTTCTTTGATCTTTTTATGGGCATAATGGTAGGCATTGGTCATGAGTGTTCCGGTTTCACTGGCTTCGGTGTGGGTATTGCCAACAAAAGGACCTATTTTATTTTGCAGAGTTTCTTCTATGGGGCCATATAGACGCCCACTGGCAATCCAGTCTGCATAAACCAGCTTCTGAATCCCATAGGGCGAAACAAAAGTCTGGTCAATACCGATTATATTTTTTCTGAATTTTTCAAAGTATTTTTCACCGGATTCTATCATGTCCTCAAATTTTATTTTATTATGCAAAAATGCGAAAATTATGTGAGATTTTTTGTCATGTTTTTACAAATAGTTAAATAACTAAATAAATCATTTTTATTTTTTTACAATAGTTACAGGTGAAATCCAGAGGTAAACAGAGTCCGCCGTTTTGAATTTACATTATCCTATGACGTTTTAACACCTAATGGCTATACGATCATTCTTGGTACCCAAAAATTTGTTTTGATTTTTTCATATCCAGATTCACTCTCCCTCAAGCAAATAATCATTACTTTTAGGGATTGAAAAAAGATTTGCAAGTGTACAAGAAACTTTGTTAAAGATTTGTAAGTAAAAGTTTAAACAAAAACATTCGGGTATAATTTTTGTACTAATCTATACAGTATAATGGCAGATTTTTTTTGATATGTAGGATAACTAAATAAATATTGACATGATTAGCCTATCAGAAACGAAGAACGATATAATATCCGGAAAGCTAAAAATTGTTTTAGTTTTTATATTGCTTCTCCTAATAAATTTTCCGGTTGCATTTTCCCAGTATTTTGGTCGCAACAAACCCAGTTACACAACCTTTGATTTTCAGGTGTTTGAATCCCCTAACTTTACCATCTATCATTATTTCGAGAATGATTCTGTGGTACATGCGCTGGCCAATCGATTTGAGCATTGGTACATACGTCATCAGAAACTGTTCAAAGATACCTTTGAAAAGCCCAGCCCAATCCTGATCTATCAGAATCACCCCGACTTTCAACAGACCACTGCAATTGGTGGAATGATAGGTATTGGCACCCAGGGTGTTACGGAGGCACTGAAAAACAGGGTTGTAATACCAGTTCTGGAAAGTAATGCACAAACCGACCACGTGATAGGGCACGAGTTGGTACACGTGTTCCATTTCAGGGCTTTGTTTATCGATGATTCTCTCTCTCTAAACTCTTTGCGCAATCTACCTTTGTGGTTGGTTGAGGGTATGGCTGAATACTTTTCCATTGGCAGTGTGGATGCTCACACTGCTATGATCATGAGAGATGCCGTAAACCAGGATGACTTCCCTTCTTTGCGCGACATGACACGTAATTATTCTTATAATCCATATCGGTATGGGCATGCTTTTGTTGCTTTTCTGGGGCGTACCTGGGGCGATGATATTATTGGCCCATTGTATCGGGAAACTGCCAAGTTTGGTTATGAGCGTGCCATTGAACGTGTTATAGGCCTCAACCCTAATACGGTTTCTGATTTATGGAGAAGTGCAACCTTTGCACATTTTGAACCCTATAAGCAAGATAGCCTTAAACATATTCCTGTGGGTGAATTATTGCTGGATGCCAGCAATGCAGGAAATCTCAACATATCTCCTTCATTAAGTCCTGATGGTAAGCACATTGCCTTTTTCTCAGAAAAGGATTTGTTCTCCCTGGACCTTTTCCTTGCCGATGCTGAAACGGGAAGAATTATCCGTAAGCTTTCCAGTACAACACGAAGTGCAGATATTGATGCATTCAACTTTTTTGAGTCGGTGGGTACCTGGTCGCCTGATGGAAGAAGATTTGTACACGTTGCAGTTAAAAGAGGAAGAAATCAGCTGGTAGTAGTGGATGTAAACAGACCACGTCGCACAAGGCATATTGCCGTAGAAGGTGTACCGGCACTTAATAACCCTGCATGGTCACCCGATGGCCGTTATATGGTATTTTCAGGTCTGGTAGACGGTATTGGCAACCTTTACAGACTGGATATGGAAACTAAAGAGGTTAAAAAGCTTACCAATGACAGATATTCCTACATACATCCATCATGGTCACCTGATGGAAGATATGTTGTTTTTTCCACCGATAAGCTTCCACGTAAATACAATCCTGATACACTAAGTTACAGCTTTTATATCGGTAGGATGGATATGGAAAGCCCGCAAAGGGAGATTGAGGTTTTTGATGTGTTCCCCTCTGCAGACAACCTGAACCCGGTTTATGACCATGAACAAAAAGGGATCTATTTCCTCTCCAATCGCGATGGTTTCAGAAACCTTTATCACTTCATTCCCGAAGAAAGAAAGGTCTTTCAGTTGACAGATTTGTATACAGGAATCAGTGGAATAACCCATCAATCACCAGCTATTACAGTGGCACGAAATACCGGAGAGGTTGCTTACAGCCACTTTCTGAAAGGGAAATACAGCATTTATACAGCAAATCCGGATGATTTTTTAAGAATAGAAGTGGATCCCCATGAGTTGGATATGAGACCTGCCACTTTACCCCCCTATACCAGAAATACTATGCCCGTGGTTGATGATTTCCTCAGTGAAGATACACGGCTTCCGGTATTTCCCACCGATTCATTTGAGGTGAAACCATTCAGGCCCCAGTTTGGGCTTACATTCATTGGCAGTAGTGGAGTAGGGGTGGCTACAAGCCGGTTCGGAACAGGTATGGCTGGTGGGGTTGCCATGATGTTCAGCGATATCGTAGGCGATCATCAACTATTCTCTGTTTTATCTGTCAATGGTGAGATTTATGATTTTGGCGGTCAGGTAGGGTATGTAAACCAAAGAAACCGGATCAACTGGGGTGCCAGTGTTTCTCATATTCCTTATCCTTTTGCTTTTCTCAACATCGACAGAGAGTATTTCGGTTCTGACAGCATTCCATTAACAGACTTCCAGTTTGTGATACAACGGACTTTTGAAACGCAAGGAGGTTTATTTGCCTTTTATCCAATTTCCACAACAAGACGTATTGAGGCCAGTGCAAGCCATGCCTGGTATTATTTCCGACGCGATATCTTCCACACGTATTATGATGAGTTTGGGTTTTACCGTGGACAAGACAGAAGCCGTGGGGAAGCTCCTGAAGGATTTAATCTGCAAAGGGTAAGTCTGGGCTATGTGGGTGATAATTCTTACTTTGGAATGGCATCTCCCATGGTAGGGCACAGGTATCGCTTTAACGTGGAGAGGATGTTTGGCAGGCTCAATATGTATAATGTAACAGCTGACTATCGAAAATACTGGTTCCGACAGCCCATTAGTGTTGCCACGCGTGTAACGCACATTGGCCGTTATGGGCAAGATGCTCAAAACAATCTATTCTGGCCCTTATTCCTGGGATATCCCGGGTTTATGAGAGGGTTTGACTACAACTCCCTTTACAGCATCCGTAACGAGATATTTGATGAAGCAGGAAACTTCAGCTTTGAAAAATTGCAGGGTACAAGGCTGCTGGTGGGAGGACTGGAACTAAAAGTTCCTTTTACCGGGCCCGAGAGACTGGCACTGATTTCAAGTGGGTTTTTCTTTACTGAGCTTAACTGGTTCTTAGATGCAGGGATTGCCTGGAATGATAACTCAACATTGGTATTTGAGCGAAGGGATCAGGATCTTACTGATCCAATTGTAAGAACTGATTACAGATTTCCCGTATTCAGCACCGGACCTTCCATAAGAATAAACCTTTTTGGTGCCCTGGTTATAGAACCCTATTACGCCATTCCTTTCTCCCTCACTGACAGGTGGCCGGGTGTATGGGGCATAAATTTCTGGCCCGGCTGGTAAAGGATCATTCCTCATAAAACCAAAAAAAAGATGCTGTTCAAAACCGGACAGCATCTTTTTTTTGGGGGAGTAATGAGCCTATTCTAATGCACTCCGTGCATCCATTTCCTGAGTAGCGGCGCCAGCAGGAACACGATAATGCCTACACCCAGAGAAACCAGGAACAGGTAATAGAAAACATTTGAATAGATATGAATTGTTTTGGTGGGGCCTACAAACGGATTGAGCATGCTCCCGGTATTCACAAAACCATGGGATGGTTCTTCAACAATTTCTACTGCCAGGGTTTTGCCATTGGGGATGTAAAAATTGTGCAAGACATTTACCGTATTAAATGAAGTCCTTATAGCTGTTGACCTTTGTACAGTAATGGTCTTCTCCCTTTCCAGGGCAACAGGAGCAAAAACTTCATCTTCAGAAATGGTAACAATCAATGCTACCTTATCATAAAGTTCGGGGCGATTGATTTCGCGCATATGATAGATGATAGTATCCTTTAAAACATCGGGCGCTATTTCCAGCTGTTTGTCCTCGTCCCTGGGCAAAAGGTGGGCATGATAGATCAGGGTGTCATTGCCCAGCTTCATGATGCCATAGGCAGGATCCTTTGTAAGTTCTATCTGCGTTAGCCTGCCAGTTGGGTCAAGATAAGGGATCCTCAGGTTTACAGAAATTTCTTCTCCCGGTTTTACGCTCCGGTGCACAAAAAATACTTCAGGCTTTTCAGCTGTAATCTCTGGTCTCTCAAAAGTAACATCTACCAATACATCCATAGGTTCGGACCTTAGGGTATCCCTGCCGTTATCAGCAACATAAAAGGTCCTTACTGAGAAGCGGTCCTGCCCGGTAAAGGAGGATTCCGGCTCGTAAGTGATCCCTGTTTCCATATAGTGGGCTGTGGATGTGAGCCGTGCAATCATACCTCCCACATGCTGAGCCATGGCAAAAGAGAGAAACCAGGCCCCCATTACCATAGATACTATACGTGCAGGTGAAAGCTTGGTCACCATGGATAATCCCACAGGAGATATACACAATTCTCCTGTAGTATGCAGCAGGTATCCGAACAGAAGGAAAACCAGCGCTACCATGCCATCAGGCCCGGCCATTTGCGCGCCCAGCACAAATACTCCAAAGCCCAGCCCCAGCTGAATGATCCCAAGGGCAAATTTTACCGTTGT
>SLIL01000447.1 GCA_007135645.1 Bacteroidales bacterium | reverse complement strand
TGTGGTTTGGCACGCTTAACGGATTGATCCGTTACGACGGGTTCAACTACCGGTATTACATGCATGATAAGGATGATGACAACACATTGACCAGCAACATGATCAGGACCATGTTCTTCGATCAGGATGGTTTACTGTGGATAGGTACCCAGGGAGGTGGTGTAAATGTGTTTAATCCTATCTCAGAGTCTTTTGTTAATTATCGTCATGATCCTGACAATCCCAATTCTCTTGGTAATGATGTTGTGTGGGCTATTACAGATGATGATAAGGGAAATGTATGGGTAGGAACGTGGGGAGGAGGATTAAGCAAGATCAACAAATCTACCGGAGAGATTACCCGTTATCATTTATCTGACCACCCCACTTTTCTTTCGGAAGACGGAATCAGATCACTTCTTGTTGATGATCAGGGATACTTGTGGATTGGTATGCATTCCTCAGGGTTGGTTAAATATCATATTGAAACGGGCGACTATTCACGCTATTTTTACAGATCCGGGAATCAAGGGAAGCTTGCTGCCAATGCTATTTATAAGATTCTTCAGGATCAGGACAGACACATCTGGCTTGCTACATTTGGTGGTGGGCTGCACCGGTACGACAGTAAAAATGATTCATTTATATTGAAGCAGGCCAACCCTGATGATTCCAACTCCCTGGCAAGTGATTTTAACTTTCACATGACCCAGTCACAAAACGGAGATTTTTGGATCGCCAATGAGTGGGCCGGAATTAATATTTTTGATGCGGGTGCAAACCGGTTTTCCCTTCTGGTGCACGATCAATGCGATCGCAACTCGTTATCCTCGAGCAGGATAAGGTATATTTATGAGGATAGCAATGGAATAATCTGGGCTGGTAATGAGGTTGGGGTAGACAGAATAATCCAAATCACCAACTTTACCACTTACAGGCATATACCTAATTATCCAAACTCTCTTAATGCCCCTGTAGTGAGAAGTATCTATAAAGACAGGAATGACAGGATATGGATAGGTTCTTTTGATACTTATCTGAGTGCTTTTGACAGGGAAAAGAATCGTTTTATTAAGGAAGGGAAGGTGATTTCACAAATAGGGCTTTCGGGAGTGACTTCCATGCTGGAAGATAATTATGATAACTTCTGGCTGGGCACCAGTAACGGGGTATACGTTTTTGATAAAAACCATGATTTAATCCATCATTTTTTATACAATGCAGATACTCCAACCCGGTTAAGTGATAATACTATACAGATTATAAGAAAAGGGGTTGATGGTGAGATCTGGGTTGGTGCTGAAGGTGGCCTCAACGTGTTAAACCCCGCTACAGGAATCTGGAGAAATTTTCTTTACGACCCCAATGATCCAGGCTCCATAAGTAGCGATAAGATCCAGCCTAATGCCCTCATAATTGATGAAAATGGGATTGTCTGGGCAGGAACATGGGGAGGAGGTTTGAACAAATATTTACCCGATGAGGACAGGTTTGTCAGGTATATGCATGATCCCCGGTCTGACAATACCATTGTAAACAATGATGTAATCTCACTGCACAAAGATGAAGAAGGTATATTATGGATTGGAACGTTCGGCGGAGGGCTTAACCGATTCGACCCCATAAAAGAAGAGTTTACTCTCTATACCACCCTTGATGGACTGCCGAGTAACATTATTTTTGCCATTCATCAGGATCATGATAACCAGCTTTGGTTGAGCACCGATTATGGGTTATCGCGTTTTTGCCCTGCAAACCTTACTGTCACTAATTTTGATGAAACCGACGGGCTGCCCGGTGTGCAATTCTTCTGGGGATCTTCTTTTCAGGCAGCAGATGGTGAATTGTTTTTTGGCAGCACCGAAGGGATGGTTAGTTTTTATCCAGAAAATATTGATATACTGAACATGCCACCACAGGTAAAGCTTACCAATTTTTTGATTAACAATACTGAGATCGAGAGTGATAAGGCCATTCCTTATGTCGATCATTTTATACTTGACCATTCAGCCACGAATATCTTACTGGAATTTACGGCACTTGACCTGCGAAACCCATCCCAGAACCGTTTTGCTTATTCACTTTCTTCTATGGGTGATGAACGTATTTATCTGGATAATCGTAACAATATCAATTTCTCTTCTCTCAAGCCCGGCAATCATCTGATAAGAATAATGGCCGCCAACAACGAAGGGGTTTGGAATGATGAAGGGATTTTGATCACCCTTTCTGTCAAATACCCCTACTGGCAAACTTTTTGGTTCAGGTCTCTGGTAATACTGGCCATATTCTCGGCGTTATATGGATTTTATATTTTCAGGACCCATAATGTAAAACAACAAAAAGTGCAGCTTGAGAACCTGGTAGGTCTTCGCACCCAGGAGCTGGAAGGAGCCAATGATCAGCTAAAAAATGCAAATGAGGAGTTGCTTAGCCAGAGAGAGATGCTGAGGTCTACCTTGGACGAGTTGCAAAATGCACAGAAACAGCTGGTAAGAAGTGAGAAGATGGCCTCATTGGGGGTTTTGGCTGCAGGAGTTGCTCATGAGATCAACAACCCGCTTAATTTTATTCATGGGGGTGCTACAGCGCTGCAGGAAGTCATTCAATCAGACGACGAGGATAAGGAAGAGAATATTGGCAAACTGGTAAATATCATTTTTGAAGGGGTGAAAAGGGCTTCCAGCATTGTTGGCAGTCTTAGTAATTACAGCAGAATTCAGGATCTGGAGATGTCTATGCATGACATGCATGCGATTGTAGAAAGCTGTTTGATCATGCTGCAATCAGAAACAAAGAACAGAATTGAAGTTCAGAAGGACTTTTGTGAACCAGTTTTCAAGGTTCTGTGCAATGAAGGCAAGATGCACCAGGCCATTTTAAATATTTTACTGAATGCCGTTCAGGCTATAGAAAAAAACGGAACTATTAAAATCAGAAGTTTTGTTGAAAACGATTTTTTTGTACTGTCAGTAAGTGATAATGGTTGTGGCATTAGCGAAGAACATTTACTAAAGATTACAGATCCGTTTTTCACTACCAAAGAACCGGGGAAAGGAACAGGTCTTGGCCTTTCTGTTACCCAAAGAATTATGGAAGAACACAAAGGATTGATTGAGTTTACTTCCACACAAGGACTGGGTACCACTGTTTTAATCAAATTGCCTTTCAAATCGTAACACATGATTGATTTTGGTATGCCGGGCATATTTTTTCAATCTGCTGCTTAATCCCTAAACCTGCAAAACTGTTCAGAATGGAGAAAGCATAAAAAAAGGGGCTATCTTTGCCCTTTGCTTTATTTGTGCTATGAAATTTCAAGACTATTCATTGATCCCTGCCCTCAAAAAAAACCTTTCCGATGAAGGGTTTCGCCGTCCCACGGATATTCAGTTCAAATCCATTCCACCCATTTTGCGGGGTGAGGATGTGCTGGCCATTGCCCAGACGGGTACAGGGAAAACAGCTGCTTTTGCCATTCCTGTGATCCAAATCCTGTCCACACGCAAGGTGCTGGAGGAGGAATACGGGATCCGTTGCCTGGTAATGGTCCCTACCCATGAGCTGGCAATCCAGATCGCCGGTGTAATTCAGAATCTCATGAAAGGCACCGGCCTGAAGGTAATGGGATTGTATGGCGGGGTTGAACAGGACCCCCAGATCAAAAAGCTGCAAAAAGGACTTCATGTGCTGGTAGCAACTCCCGGACGGATGTTTGACCTTGTGAGCCAGGGATTCCTGTCGCTGAAAAAAGTGGAGATCCTTATCCTGGATGAAGCTGACCATATGCTTGAACTGGGATTTGTAAATGATATGCGCCAGCTGGTAAAAAAACTCCCCACCCGAAGGCAGACCCTGTTCTTTTCGGCCACCATCAACGAACACATCAAAAGACTGGCCTATGAACTCATAAGAAACAAGGCAGTAAGGATACAGATCTCCCCTAAAGATCCGGTTTCAAAAAATGTAGATCATGCGGTGGCTTTTATCCAAATGGACGATAAGCGCTTTTTTCTTGAACGATTTATAAAACAAAACCCCGAAAGCAAGATCCTGGTCTTTGTGCGAACGAAAGTAAGGGCAGAGCGGGTGGCAAAAGCCATGGAAAGGGTTGCTGTTGAAACCCAGACCATCCATGGAGACAAAATTCAGGACGAACGCTCCCAGGTAATGAAAAACTTCAGGGAAGGCAAAAACAAAATCCTCATTGCCACTGATGTGAGTGCCAGGGGCATTGATATCCCCAATGTGGAATTTGTGATCAACTATGATCTGCCCGATGTTACGGAGAATTATGTACACAGGGTGGGCCGCACCGGGCGCGGCACACAGCGGGGAATAGCCGTTTCTTTTTGCAGCGAACAGGAGAAAGAATTGCTGGCTGAGATTGAAACCTACCTGGACAAACCCATTGTAAAAATGCAGATTGATCCTGAAGAATACGAAGCCACCATCGATTTCTCTGATGCTGCAGTCTACGATTGGAAAAGTCTCATTAAGGAAAATGAAGAGAGTGAGACTTTTTCCAAAAGAAAAGCAGGAAAGAAAAAGAAAAAATAGATTTTTTTTTTACATTTGTGCTTTGTTGTAAGTTGTCTTGCCCTTTACAGGCAAGGCCTTTTTATGTTTCATGGCTAAAAAAAAGGTACCTGTCTTTTAAATTGATGTAGTAGGGGAGTTTTTTCCGCAAAAACGTTTGCGCAAGGTCCGGTTCAGCCATCTTATTTTTAGGTCCAATAATGAATAAAAAATCAGGTGTTAAAAAAAGACGGTATAAACTTTTTGTTTTTTTAGCCTTTCTTGCCGGAGCAGCATTTATCATTCTCTCTTCAAAAGCAATACGCTATACCTCTACCGATGAATTCTGTATGAGTTGCCATGTACATGTGCATGCTGAGGATGCCTGGAGGTTATCTACCCATTACGATAACAAATCAGGTATCATAGTGCATTGCGTTCAATGCCATTTGCCTCCCCCCGGTACAATCAATTACCTCACAGCCAAGGCAGTTACAGGGGCACGGGATGTGTATGCCATGATCTTTAAAGATACCGACGCCATTAACTGGGAAGCAAAACGTCAGCTGGAAGCAGCAGTAAAGCATACCTTCGAAGAGTCCTGCAAAAGCTGCCACCAGAATCTTTTCCCCAGGCAACTGTCGGAGGAAGGAATGCATGCCCATTTGTATTATGTCAATAATGAGGAAGAGCTCAATTGTCTCAACTGCCATTTGCATGTGGGGCACTTTTCTGAGCATGCGCAACAAAAAATGGATTTTGGATTCGACAGGATCACCGAAGTTTTGCCCGATACTGTTTTTGAAAAATCCTACCTTCCTCAATCCTTTGAAAGGTTTACCGAAAGGGTTCCCGGAACAGGGATCTCCTTTGATATGCTTCCCATTCCCGGCGGAGTGTTTGCCATGGGTAGTCCTGACAATGAACCTGGTCGCTCAGATAATGAAGGACCGGTAAGGGATGTGGAAGTCAGTCCCTTCTTTATGCTGGAAACCGAGGTTACCTGGGATATGTACATGACCTTCCTGAGAGAGACCATGTCTGAGGGACGCACTGATGCAGGAGCTTATGTTGCTGATGCTGCAGGAGGAGCTGGTGGAGTTGATGCCATATCAGGACCCACACCACCCTGGGGCAATCCCGACCAGGGTTGGGGATACGGTGACAGGCCTGCCATTACGATGACATTTCACGGAGCGCAGACGTTCTGCAAATGGTTGAGCCAGAAAACAGGTAAAAATTACCGCCTTCCCACTGAAGCAGAATGGGAATTTGCGGCCAGAGCAGGTACGCAGACCCCCTACTTTTTTGAAGGCAATCCACGAAGGTTTACAGAAACCCGTTGGCGCAACAGGATTTTCGGTGCAGATACTACAAATATAAATTCTTACGTTATATATCAGGCCAACAGCCTTTTGAGGACTCAGCCTCCGGGCGTGGTCAGGCCTAACCCTTTTGGGTTGAAAAATATGCTGGGCAATGTATGGGAGTTTACCTCCAATTTCTATTCTGAGAATCCCTTTGAAGGCTATCCGGAAGGACAAATAATCAGGGATCCCCAGGGACCTGCTACAGGCACTGAGAGGGTAATTCGGGGGGGGTCGTTCAGGAGTGATGCTTTTGAGGTACGTGCAGCAGTTAGAAGATCTACTCAGCACAATGCGTGGTTGATCACTGACCCGCAGATACCCAAAAGTATCTGGTGGTATTCTGATAATAATGATGTAGGATTTCGAGTTGTATTGGATTGGCCGCTGGAGGAGGAATAAATCCCAGGCCTGATCAGATGAGAAAATAATAATGTGGTTTGGCAAACAGGAATGAAAATTCATTGGGTTTTGCCGGTTTTTGTTTCAACCTTTTAATTGCTATACTAATGACAGAACTAAATCAACAAGGGAAAGAATCAAACATGCCTGATCGCAGGCAGTTCTTGAGAAACGCTGCTTCCATGGCAGCATTGGGTGCCGTCGGTACCGGTATGTTGCTGAATGCATGTAGCAGCGACAGAACCAAAAGGGTTGTTTCACCTGTATTTCTAAACCAGGCTCCTGAGGGCAGAACGCTTAAGGTTGGTCTGGTAGGATGTGGTGGAAGAGGTACAGGTGCTCTTTTTAATTTTCTTGACTCGGGCCCGGGGATAGAGATCACCGCACTGGCCGATGTGTTTGAGGATCGCATGACACGTTGTCGCGCAGAATTGAAAAACAATGCAAATGTTGAGGTTGCCGATGAGAAATGTTTTCAGGGAATTGACGGCTATCAGCAACTGATGGAAACCGATGTGGATGTTGTAATTCTTGCTACACCTCCTTATTTCAGGCCAGCTCAGTTTGAAGCAGCTGTAAGGGCACGTAAGCATGTTTTTATGGAAAAGCCGGTATCTGTTGATCCCGTTGGATCCAGGGCAATTATGGCTGCCTCCCGTATGGCCGATGCTGCCGGGTTAAAAGTGGGTGTAGGAACACAAAGACACCACCAGCGCGATTATCTTACCACACTGGAATACGTTAGAGCCGGCTATATTGGCGACTTTACTGCTGCCAATTGTTACTGGAATCAGGGGCAACTGTGGTATCATACTCCACAGCCCGGCTGGTCGGATATGGAAGCCATGCTCAGAGACTGGGTAAACTGGAACTGGCTTTCAGGAGACCATATTGTTGAGCAGCATATGCACAATATCGACGTGATCAACTGGTTTAAGCAGGATCACCCCGTAAAAGCAGTGGGTATGGGAGGTAGACATCGCAGGCCCACCGGCGATCAGTATGATTTTTTCAGTGTTGATTTTGTGTATGATGATGGTACCCATATGCACAGTATGTGCCGCCAGATCGACGGTTGTGCCAACAATGTTTCTGAATTTATTATCGGAACCAAAGGAAAAACAAATTGTCAGAACTATATCAGAGATCTTAAAGGAAATACGCTATGGGAGTATCCCTATCAACAGGAAGGGTGGGGCCCTGACGGTCAGCCCACGGGTGAAGTGGTAGTAAATCCTTATTTGCAGCAAACTATTGATCTTGTTGCTGCTATCAGAAACAACACTCCTTACAATGAAGCTGAACAATGCGCCATTTCAACCCTTACAGCAATCATGGGACGTGTTTCAGCCTATACCGGCAGAGAAGTGACCTGGGAAGAAATGATGAACTCCAGCATGCGACTGGGGCCAGAAAAAGTTGTAATGGGACCTTCTAATATCAGGGCTATCATACCCGTTCCAGGCACCTGATACTTTTTGAGTTCCATCATTTTGTGTAACTGACATTAAAGAGTTGCACGAAACATAAAAATTGTTTTTGTTGGAATATCCGTATTTTTGCAAGCCTGGGTTTGGCAATGTACGGATATTCCATTTTTATTTTTAAACCTAAAAACCAAAAAGATGAAACGAAGAGACTTTATTTCTGTGTCGGCACTCGGAAGCCTTGCTATGATTGCCACTGGCTGCAGCCCGGTTGTGAATGGTGAAAAAAAACTCGAAGGAAAAAGAGACAAGGCAGTTTTGAAACTTTCCAGCCAGGAAGGGGTAGCCCCGGGTGAAACCCTTGATGAAAAGCTGGACTTTCTGGAAGAGCACGGGTTTACCGGAATTGAACCCTGGGGAGGTGGTTTGTCAGGACGTGTTGAAGAATTCCAGAAAGCATTGAGCAATCGTAATGTAAACGTTAGTGCCATCGTAGCCGGCTTCGACGGCTACCTTATTGCCCAGGAGAAACAATACCGGGAAAGGGCTATGAGCTCCATGAAAGAGATCCTGGAGGCCGGTGGCGCACTGGGGGCAAATGGTCTGATCATGGTACCTGCTTTTAACAATCAGCCCAAACTACCTCATCAACAATCCCGCGAATTGATTGTTGAACAACTTCACGAGCTGGGTGAGTTTGCCAAAAGGCACAATACCCATATTTTGCTGGAACCTCTCAATCGCCGTGAAACCTATTTTGTGCGCTTGCTTGCTGACGCCGCTGCCATTGCACGTGATGCTGAAAGTGAAGGAGTAGGAGTAATGGGTGATTTCTGGCATATGACCTGGGAGGAAACCAGCGATCTGGGTGCTATCATTTCAGCCGGAGATTATCTGCAACATATGCATATAGCTTCCAGGAAAAGAAGAATTATGCCCGGTGAAGACGAAGGCGATAATTATGTTGAAGGATTCAAAGGGCTTAAATATATTGGCTATCAGAAGTTTATCAGTCTGGAATGTGGGAGCGAAGGCGACCGCAGAGAAACCATTCCTGCTGCTGCAAAGCTCATCAAAGAGCAATGGGATAAAGCCTGATAACCACAAAAAACCGTTAATCTGTATTGTTTGTCTTAATATATATTTTTTCTTATGTGTGGAATAGTTTGCGTTTTCAATATTAAATCAGAACGAGAACAGCTCAGGAAGCAGATCCTGGAAATGTCAAAAAAAGTGAGGCACCGAGGTCCCGACTGGAGTGGTGTCTTCAGCAGTGAGAATGCCATCCTTGCCCATGAGCGCTTATCCATCGTTGATCCTGCATCAGGTGGGCAACCTCTTAAAAGCAAGGACGGAAAGCTTATCCTTTCCGTAAATGGTGAAATCTATAATCATCGTGAGATCCGCAACCGGATTGGGGATAGCTACGAATTTCTTACCAATTCGGATTGTGAGGTCATTCTTGCTTTGTACAGAGAAAAAGGACCGGCCTTTATCGAGGATATGAATGGTATTTTCGGGTTTGCACTTTATGACCAGGAAAATGACACCTACCTGATTGCCCGCGACCATATTGGAATAATCCCCTTGTATATGGGCTGGGATCAATATGGGCAGTTCTATGTTGCGTCGGAGATGAAAGCCCTTGAGGGGCAATGTACCCGCATCAGGGAATTCCCTCCCGGTCATTATCTTACCAATTTTGACAGTGAGCCCCAGCGATGGTATCAGCGCGACTGGATGGATTATGAAAACGTGAAAGACAATCCCACCGATATTCAGCAACTGAAAAAAGCCCTTGAAGATGCTGTTCACAGACAGTTGATGTCTGATGTACCTTATGGGGTATTGCTTTCCGGAGGACTGGACTCATCCATCATCTCTGCCATAGCCAAGCGTTATGCCGCCCGCAGGATTGAATCAGGCGACACACAGGATGCATGGTGGCCACAGTTGCACTCTTTTGTAATTGGTGTTGAAGGGTCGCCCGACCTGGTAGCTGCCAGGAAAGTGGCCGATCATATCGGATCGGTACACCATGAGATCAAATATACCATCCAGGAAGGATTGGATGCCGTTCGCGATGTGATCTATCATCTTGAAACTTATGATGTTACCACGGTAAGGGCTTCCACTCCCATGTATCTGATGGCACGCGTGATTAAATCCATGGGGATAAAAATGGTGCTCACCGGCGAAGGAGCTGATGAGATATTTGGAGGGTATCTTTATTTTCACAAGGCACCCGATGCCAGGGCTTTCCATGAAGAAACACTCAGAAAAGTGAGCAAACTGCACCTTTACGACTGTTTGAGGGCCAATAAATCGCTGGCTGCATGGGGTGTTGAGGGAAGAGTGCCATTTCTTGACAAAGAGTTTATTGATGTGGCCATGCGGATAAATCCGGCCGATAAAATGTCGAAACCCGGCAGGATGGAAAAATGGGTAGTGCGAAAAGCTTTTGAGGATTATTTGCCCGAGAGTGTTGCATGGCGCCAGAAAGAACAGTTTTCTGACGGGGTGGGCTATAGCTGGATCGACACCCTTAAGCAACTGGCAACAGAAAAAGTTACCGATGAGCAGATGGTAAATGCAGCTTTCCGTTTTCCTGTAAATACCCCCATGACCAAGGAGGAGTATATGTACCGTGAGATCTTCAGTGAGCATTTCCCCTCCCATGAGGCAGCGGCATGTGTGCCTTCGGTGCCATCCATTGCCTGCAGTACGGCTGAAGCATTGGCCTGGGATGAGAAATTCCGCAACAATGCCGATCCCTCGGGCAGGGCTGTTTCGGATGTACACGGCCAGCTGGAAATAGAGAAGCCTGTCCCAGATGAATAATTAACCGAACTTATTCTGCAAATAAAAGCGGAGAAGAGAACATCAGGACTCTTTTCCGCTTTGTTTTTATTGCGAAGCCCAGTGCGCTATTGCAGCAACCGGGTTATTAAAAGCTACATACTTACTAAAAACCTGCCCTTCCTTAAATCAGCAGATCAATGATCTCCAGAAGGTGTTCGTTCACTTTCTTGTGCAGCTTAACGGTTTTGTTAAGAGGTACATGGGTGATATCGTTGTCAGCGATCCCTACCATGATGCTTCGCTGATCATTGAGCAGGGCATCTACGGCGGCCACTCCAAGCCTGCTTGCTGTAACGCGGTCGTAAGCTGTTGGGCTTCCCCCACGTTGTATATGTCCCAGGATAGAAACCCGCACATCCATCTCCGGAAACTCCTTTTCAACTATTTTGGCAATATCAAAGGTGCTGCTTTCTTTTTTTCCCTCCGCTACCAGGATGATGCTTGATTTTCTGGTCTTACCGCGGGTAGCAAGAAACTCTTTCAGCTTGTCGGTCTGGCCGGATATCTCAGGGATCAGGATCGCCTCTGCACCACAGGCAATACCGCTTCGCAGGGCTATAAAACCTGCCTCGCGCCCCATTACTTCAATAAAAAATACCCGATTGTGCGAGGTAGCCGTATCACGGATCTTGTCAACGGCATCCACTACGTTGTTCAATGCAGTGTCATAGCCAATGGTATAATCGGTTCCGAAAAGGTCGTTGTCAATGGTACCTGGAATGCCTATAACCGGGAAGTTATGCTCGCGCGACAACAGGCTGGCTCCTGCAAAAGATCCGTCACCACCAATAACAATAAGTCCGTCAATCTGATTTTTTTTCAGGTTTTCGTAAGCCTTTACCCTTCCTTCAGGTTCGCGGAACTCAGGCGAGCGCGCTGTACCCAGGATGGTACCCCCGGTTTGTATAATTTTACTTACGTCTGTCGATTCAAGCTTGATAAAATCGTTGCTGATAAGCCCCTTGTATCCTCTGAGCACTCCCATGACTTTCAGCTTATTGGCAATACCTGCCCTTACAACCGCCCTTATGGCGGCATTCATACCGGGTGCATCACCTCCGGATGTGAGTACAGCGATTTTTTTAAATTTTTCCATTTTTTCCAAATTATTTCTGTTTTATGAGGGTGCAAATTTACGCTTGTTTAGCCAAATAAGAACACTTTACATCATGAAAAACAGGATGGACTTTTGTAGTGCCAGGCCTTAAGGCCTGTATTAATAGTAGTTTGCAAGAAGAGGAAGTTGTAAAAAAAAGTACTTAACAACTGCTTATAAACGGGGAATTGCTAAAGAATAAGCTTTACTAAATAACTGATTATGGTGATCACCAGAACTGCCGTTGCATAGGTAAACATAAATTTTCTGCTGATCCAGCTGTTGTTAAACAGATGAAGGATAAAAAGAGCAATTAAAAACAGTACTGGGATCAGAGGGGGGAACATTTTAAAACTTGCAATAAATTCACCCTGCAACAGCAGATCCAGGGCCCTTTGCGAACCACATGCAGGGCAATCAACACCCAGAAGAGAATTATATGCACATGGTAATTGATGCTTTTCAGGCATGTTTAAGGTAATTAAGTGGTTGTTTATTTGTTTTGGGGGATTTTATTCAGGCAATACGTTGTTTTTGATTAAACAACCCCTGGATGATTTATTACTATTAATGATGTAAGTCATAAAAAATATCAAACAACCCATGCATTGCTGAAAAACCTGCTCCTCCAACCATCATTACCATGATCAAAAAATACAATATATAGAGTCCCCCCAGCACGGTTCCGATAATCGACATGATCCAGCCTGCATTCAACTGTCCGTATCCTTCATATAGCTCCGGGTTCTCCCTGTAGAGTCTGCGTCCTCTGGGTGAAAGACTTAAACCAATGATACCCAGAATCAAACCAACTAAAAAACAGCTGAAAACAATTGAGCAAATACCCAATACCAGCACAGCTGTTGCATTTGGTAATGTTTGTTTCTTTTCCATTCGCTTTGTTTTAATTGATCCATTTCCTGCTTAACAGGCTGTTCATATTTGCTATGATTCTAAGGAAACAGAAAAGGGTTGCATCAGTAAGCACGGTGCGAGCAAATTTTTGCAGGCAATTTCTTAAGACGTAATGATGCAACCCTTTAAAAATGAAATATTTTAGTTCAAGAAGTGAAGCAATGAAAATCCTGCACCTCCAATTATGGCAACAATGATCAGCCAGTACAATACATACAGTCCACCCATGATGGTTCCGATGATCGACATAATCCAGCCGGCATTTAACTGTCCATAGCCCTCATAAAGATCAGGGTTTTCCTTGTAGAGCTTTCTGCCTTTGGTAGAAAGTACAAGGCCAATGATCCCCAATACCAGGCCCACAAAAAAACAGCTGAAAACAATTGAGCAAATACCCAATACCAGCACAGCCGTTGCATTTGGTAACGTTTGTTTATTCTCCATTCGTTCTGATTTTTAGTTGATACATTCCTACTCTTTTGGCTTTTCGGTTTTCGCCCTGGTTTGTTAACTTTCAGAGAAACCAGACTCTTCATGTCTTTTTTAGATAATATGATAAAAAAAACCAATATCTGTTTTGTCAACCACTTAACAATAAGCCTATATCCGGTTACATCATACCCAGATGCAAGGCTTTGCAATATAGGAGAAAATTCTCAATAAGTGAAATTTATTTTGGTTTTTTTCGGCATTTTTACAACAAATGAGGTTTTTAATTCAATGGTTAGATCAGACTAATAAATAGTGCTCATATGAAAGTAGTCTGAAACATCAAAATTGAATATAGTCATACAAAGAGCAATCATAGTAAGGTAAAAAAGGGAAATTCTATGCTTTTAATTGAACTTTGCCTGGGATTTTTATCGTATTAACAAAAGGATTTTATAACTTCGTAGTATGTCTGATGTTTTTAAAAAAATTATAGTCTTGCTGAAGTAAGTTTATAGAAAACAAAATTGGATCATTCAATGAACCTTTTCAGCTTTTGATGCTTTATTAAGTGACCTGAAATCTTTTAAAAAACCGATTTTATATGAGCAAAAAAGAGTATTACGAAATTGAAAACAAGGAGTGGCTGGAGTCGCTGGAGTATTTGATTGAGAATGAAGAACCACAGCGTGTTCGCGAGATCCTTGCTTTATTACAAAACAAAGCCCATAAAGAGGGGATTGTATTCCGCTGCCCGGGCAACACACCTTATATTAATAGCATTTCTCCACGAAAAGAAGTTCCCTTCCCCGGAAGCCGCGAGATTGAGCGGCGGATAAAAAGCCTTATCCGCTGGAACGCTATGGCTATGGTGGTGAGGGCCAACCTGGAGTCGGAGGGTATTGGCGGGCACATCTCTACCTATGCTTCTGCAGCTACTCTGCTGGAGGTTGCATTCAATCATTTCTTCAAAGGGGGTGATAAAGGTGAGCCGGCTGATATTGTGTATTTCCAGGGGCATGCATCCCCGGGTATTTATGCCCGTTCGTTCCTTGAAGGAAGGCTTACAGAAACCGATCTGCATAACTTCAGGCAGGAGTTGCGCCCCGAGGGGGGATTGCCATCCTATCCACACCCACGTACCATGCCCGACTATTGGCGCTTCCCCACCGTTTCCATGGGTTTGGGGCCATTGATGGCCATCTATCAGGCAAGATTTAATAAGTACCTGGAAGACAGAGGGCTGAAGGAAAAAACCAATCAGAAAATATGGGCATTCATGGGTGACGGTGAAATGGATGAGCCCGAATCATTGGGGGCTATTACCGTAGCAAGCCGTGAGCAGCTGGACAACCTGATCTTTGTGGTCAACTGCAACCTGCAGCGGCTTGATGGCCCTGTAAGGGGTACAGGAAAAATCATACAGGAACTTGAAGCTGCCTTCAAAGGGGCCCGCTGGAAAGTTTTCAAGGTAATATGGGGCAGCGACTGGGATCCGCTCATTGCACAGGATCATAACGGTGATCTGCTCAAAGCCATGGAAGAGACCCCCGACGGGCAATTCCAGAAATATGTGGTTTCCTCGGGAGATTATATCCGCAAAGATTTCTTCGGTCGTAGCGAAGCATTGCTGAAGATGGTTGAAAACTACTCCGATGAGCAGCTGGAGAAACTGGGCCGGGGGGGGCATGATCCCAAAAAAGTTTACAATGCTTACCAGCAGGCTATAAACTATAAAGGCGGACCAGTGGTAATCCTTGCCCAAACCATTAAAGGGTATGGATTGGGTGAAGCCGGTGAAGGGCGAAACATCACCCACCAGCAGAAAAAACTCAACGAAGATGAGTTGCTGCACTTCCGCAGCCGTTTTGGAATTCCGCTTTCGGATGAAGATGCAAAGAAAGCACCGTTCTTTAGGCCTGCAGAAGATAGCGAAGAGATCCAGTACCTGCTAAAGCGTCGCGAAGAACTAGGTGGTTACCTTCCCAAAAGGGTAGCAAATGCTCCATCCATTACCCTTCCCGATGATAAAGTATATAAAGAGTTATTGGATGGTTCGGGCGATCGTGAACTGGCCACTACCATGAGCATGGTAAACCTCATGGCCAAAATGATGGCTGATAAGAGCATGGGCAAACTCATTGTTCCCATTGTACCTGATGAATCACGTACGTTTGGTATGGATGCACTGTTCCGTAAGTTTGGTATTTACTCGCATGTGGGGCAGAACTATGAGCCCGTTGACAGGGACTCCCTGCTTTATTACAAGGAGGCAACTGACGGAGCAATCCTTGAAGAAGGGATCACCGAGGCAGGATGTATGTCATCCTTTATCGCGGCCGGAACATCATACAGTACCCATGGTGTGAATATGATCCCCATGTTTATTTATTACAGCATGTTTGGTTTTCAGCGAATCGGTGATCTGGTTTGGGCTGCTGCCGACATGCGTGCCAGGGGCTTTATGCTGGGAGGAACTTCCGGTCGTACAACCCTGGCTGGTGAAGGACTACAGCACCAGGACGGCCACTCCCATATGATTGCCATGACCGTACCTTCTGTAAAAGCTTACGATCCTGCTTTTGCCTATGAGCTGGCTGTTATTGTTAAGGATGGAATGCAGAGAATGTTTGTGGACCAGGAAGACCTGATCTATTACATCACCATCCTGAACGAAAAATACAAAATGCCTGCCATGCCCCAAGGTGTGGAAGAAGGTATCCTGAAAGGGATGTACAGATTCAGCAGATCCAAAAAGAAAAAAGGTGAAAAGATCCACCTCTTTGGTAGCGGTGCTATTCTCAATGAAGCCATTCGTGCAGCCGAAATGCTTGAAAAAGATTACGATGTAAGCGTGGATGTATGGAGTGTCACCAGCTATAAGGAGCTATATGAAGATGCCCGCGAAACAGAGCGCTGGAACAGGCTCAATCCTGAGAAAGCACCCAAGCTTACCTATATTGAGCATTGCATGAAAGATGATTCGGGTTTATGCCTGGCAGCCCATGATTACATGAAAGCCATCCCGCAAACGGTCAGTAAATTTTTCCCCGGAAATCTTACTACACTGGGTACCGATGGGTTTGGCAGGAGTGATAACAGAAGAGCTTTGAGAGACTATTTTGAAGTGGACGACAGGCACATAGCCTATGGTGCGCTTTACAGCCTTTTCCAGCAAGGAAAAGTGGACAAGAAAGACATTCTTAAAGCCAAGAAAGACTTCAAAATCAATAGTAATAAACCCAATCCAACGGAGGTATAAAATTTTTGCAATATGATTAAAGAGATAAAATTACCGGAGATTGCCGATAACGTCACTACAGCAACGGTACTTGAGGTGTTGGTTTCGGAAGGGGATAAGGTTGGTGCTGATGACATGCTGGCAGAAATGGAAAGTGATAAGGCAAGTTTTGAACTCCCTTCGGAGGTGGATGGCGTGGTAAAGGAAGTGAAAGTGAAGGCAGGCGACGAGGTTAAGGTAGGACAGGTTATGTTTACCATTGATACCGAAGGTGGTGATGCCGGAGAGAAGGAAGAGAAATCTTCAGGAGAAAAGGAAGAACCTGCAGCTAAAGAAGAAAAGAAAGAGACTTCTGAAAAGGATGAGGCAAAAGTAGCGGAAGATAAAAAACAAGCTGATCGTGAGCCTGAAAAAGAGCAAGAACCCCAGGCCTCAAAGAAAGAGGAAGTATCTTCTGCACCCGCTTCTGATAAACCTGCGTCCCATGTTCCTGCTTCCCCGGCTGTAAGAAGGCTGGCAAGGGAAATAGGCATTGATATTACCCAGGTTAAAGGTTCTGGTCCAAGCGCCCGGGTTACCGAAGAGGATGTAAAAGCCTTTGCCAAAAGCGTGATACAGGGTAAACCCTCTGTTTCATCCGGCATGGTGGACGATTTCGAGCTGCCCGATTTTTCAAAATATGGGGAAATCCGAAGAGAAAAAATGGATACCATTCGCAAGATCACGGCAAAAAGCATGGCCGGGTCATGGCAGAATGTACCCCATGTATTCCAGTTTGACAAAACCGATGTCACCGAACTGGAGAAATTCCGCAAGGATTATTCCAAGCTTGTTGAAAAACAAGGCGGTAAGCTTACCGTAACGGCAATCCTCCTCAAGCTTTCGGCACTGGGCCTTAGAAAATTCCCAAAATTCAATGCCAGCGTGGATATGAAGAATGAGGAGATCATTTACAAAGATTATGTGAATATCGGGGTAGCTGTGGATACCGAGCGTGGACTTATTGTTCCGGTAATCCGTGATGCGGATAAAAAATCCATTACCGAGCTTTCTGTTGAACTTGGTGATATTGCCGAAAGGGCGCGCACCAAAAAGATCAAACCCGATGAATTGCAGGGTGCCAACTTTACTATTTCTAATCTGGGTGGCATTGGGGGGACCAATTTCACCCCCATTGTAAACCGGCCCACAGTTGCAATTCTTGGTGTATCCCGCTCTCAAATGGAGCCAATTTGGATGGACGGGGAGTTTAAACCCCGCCTGATGCTGCCTTTGTCACTTTCCTATGACCATCGCTTGATTGATGGGGCCGACGGGGCACGTTTCCTTAGGTGGCTTTGCGAAGCCATGCAAAATCCATTGGTTACAATGTTTTAATGATGAACCTTGTTTAAATTGAAAAGAAAAATAGAATGGCGAAAAAACAAGTAATTGTTCTGGGAGCAGGACCTGGCGGGTATGCTGCAGCATTTCAGGCTGCCAATCTCGACCTGGATGTAACCCTTATCGATCCCAAACCCGATCCCGGTGGAGTGTGCCTGTTTCACGGGTGTATCCCTACCAAGGCTTTGCTGCACCTTGCTGCTGTAAAAGACGAATCGGAAAAAGCTGCTGACTGGGGCCTGACCTTCTCAGGAGTGAAGGTAGATATCGATAAGGTGCGTCAATGGAAGCAATCGGTGGTGAAGCAGCTCACCGGCGGGCTGGGCCAGCTGGCAAAAGCCCGCAAGGTAGAGTATCTGCAGGGTTGGGCCACGCTCACCGGCAAAAACTCGCTGGAGTTTTCTCCTGTTAAGGGAGAAAAGAAGCAGATAGAGTTTGAAAATCTTATCATCGCCACCGGTGCTACCCCTTCGGGTTTACCGGGCGTTGATTTTAATGATGATGTTTGGAATGCCGAACTGGCACTTGAACTGAAGGAAGTCCCCAAACGACTCCTGGTGGTAGGTGCAGGATACATTGGCCTTGAAATGAGTGTGATCTACAAATCGCTGGGTTCAGATATCACCATCGCAGAGTTTACTTCGGATATATTGCCCGGTCTGGATCAGGACCTGCGCGATGTTTTCAAGAAAGAGCGCAAAGACCTGATGCAAAATACACTGTTTAACACCAAGGTAACCGGTGTGACCAAAAAAGGCAAGAAGCTGGAAGTGGAACTGGAAACCAAAGATGGCAAAAAGAAAGAATCTTTTGACAAGATCCTGGTTGCCATTGGAGGCAGGCCCAACTCCAGAAACATTGGCCTTGAAGAGGTTGGTGTTGAACTGGATGATAAAGGGTTTGTAAATGTAGACCTGGTGCGCCGTACCAGTGTGCAGAATATTTATGCCATTGGCGATGTTGCCGGACAGCCTATGCTTGCCCATAAAGCTTCCCATGAAGGAAGGGTTGCGGCAGAGCATATTGCCGGTCACAAGACTGCTTTTGAGCCCAAGGCGATCCCTGCCGTAGTATTTACCGATCCGGAAATTGCATGGACAGGCTTAACCGAAGGCGAAGCCAAAGAGCAGGGCAAAAAAGTGGAAGTGGCCAAATTTCCGTGGGCTGCCTCGGGCAGGGCGGTAACCCTGGGATTGAAAAACGGGCTTACCAAGCTTATCATCGATCCTGAGAACGACCGTATCCTGGGTGCAGGTTTTGTGGGCAAGGAGGCAGGTGCCATGGTTGCTGAAGCTACACTGGCCATCGAAATGGCTGCTGTGGCCCGGGACCTGGAGCTTACCATCCACCCTCACCCTACACTTTCTGAAACCATTATGGAAGCCGCCGAAGTATATTTCGGGCATGCTACCCATATCCATAAGAAAAAGAAAAAGTAAGGCAATTGTAAATTGTCTTCAATGAGTATGCTGCGCCGGGGACAAACTTTGTTTCCCGGCGTAGTTTTTGAATTTTAGAAATAACACTTTCCAAAAGAACGTATATTTGCGTCCGAAACATGATTTCCTTCAGTGTTTTGCAAAAACCTGATATTTTTGCCAGTGATTTAGCTATCCACCATTAAACTTTTTCCCTATGACAGCTCTTGAGATTGAAAACCTGGATTTTGATTTTTTGACCCTTGAAGATTACGATAATCTTAAAAGTGCAGTAGAACTGGCATTTCCCGAATTCCAGAATGTATGGTGGGGAAAGGCAAAGATCAAAAAACTCATTGAGCAGTTTCAGGAAGGGCAGGTGGCCATTAAGGTAAATGGCGAGATTGTGGCATGTTCCCTTTCCATCATCGTGGATTACGACAAATATTCTGACAACCACAATGTAAAGAAAATTACCAGGAATTACACGTTTGAATCTCATACAGAAGATGGGGACGTGTTATACGGGATTGATGTTTTCGTGGTGCCTGAATTCCGTGGTTTGCGCCTGGGACGAAGGCTTTATGATTACAGAAAAGAGCTGTGCGAAAAGCATAACCTGAGAGGAATTGTTGTGGGAGGGAGATTGGCAGGCTATCTGGAATACGTGGACGACTATACTCCCAAAGAGTATATTGAACAGGTGAAAATGAAGGAGATTGATGATGACATTCTTAATTTTCACCTGGCCAATGATTTTTATATCTCCCGCATACTGCGAGGCTATATTGAGAGCGAGCATGCAACGAAAGAGTATGCCGTTTTGCTTAAGTGGGATAATATCTACTATGAAAAACCCACCGAGCAGGTGGAGAGCAAAAAGGATGTGGTAAGGCTTGGACTTATTCAATGGCAGATGCGGCCTTATAAAGACCTGGACGAAGTAATGGAACAGGCCGAATTTTTTGTAGATGCTGTGTCTGAGTATCGCTCCGATTTTGCGTTGTTCCCCGAGCTCTTTAATGCACCTCTCATGGCCCAGTACAATAACCTTGACGAGCACGAGGCTATCAGGGAGCTGGCCTACTATACCGAAGAGATTACCCAGCGTTTTTCGGAGCTGGCCATTGCTTACAATATCAATATCATTACCGGCAGCATGCCCGAACTGCGCGACAATGCCCTTTACAACGTGGGCTACCTGTGCAGAAGGGACGGCACCCAGGAGCGGTACGAAAAAATTCATGTTACCCCCGATGAGGCGCGCGTATGGGGCCTTCGAGGCGGCAGTCAGCTGAAAACTTTTGATACGGACTGCGGCAAAATCGGCATCCTGATCTGTTATGACTCAGAATTTCCCGAGCTGAGCCGTTTACTGGCCGATGAAGGGATGGACATTTTATTTGTCCCATTCCTTACCGATACCCAGAACGGGTTCTCAAGGGTAAGGCATTGTGCGCAGGCCCGGGCAATAGAGAACGAATGCTATGTGGCCATTGCCGGTAGTGTGGGCAACCTGCCCAAAGTAAACAACATGAGCATACAGTATGCACAATCCATGGTGTTTACCCCCTGCGATTTTGCTTTCCCCTCCAACGGGGTAAAGGCTGAAACCACGCCCAATACGGAGATGATCCTGATTGTAGATGCCGAAATTGATCCATTGCGCGAACTGCACCAGTTTGGCTCGGTGCGTAATCTAAAAGACCGCAGAAAGGATATTTTCTCGCTCAGAAAAACCTCACGGGCACAGTCAGGCCCTGCTTCCGGATAATCATCCGGTAAATTATTCTTATTATCGGATTAACCGGATATTATTTGAGTGCACTCTGAAAAGTCTTTTTTTTAATGCTATTGATAAAACAGTCCTTTGTAATTCGGACAAATTCAATAGGTTGCGAGCTCCCCCTCTTAGGGGGATGGGGGGTATTGTACTTTTCGGAGTGGACTCATATTTTAAATTCCAGACAACTAATCAAGGTTAAATAGTC
>SLIL01000243.1 GCA_007135645.1 Bacteroidales bacterium | reverse complement strand
AGAACTAATGAACATAAAAAAATTCATTTCAAATCTATTCCTGCTTTTATTATTTGCACAGGCCTATACGGGAGGTCAGCCCAACCCATTTCAGAAAGATTTTGATTACCTGGTAAAGAAACTGGAAGAAACCCATCCCGATCCTTACACCGGGTTTGGTGGCCCTGACGGATTTATTCAGAAGAAAAACCATTTTGCGGAACTGATGAAGGAAGATTTAACATCTGAAGCATTCGTGATGTTGCTCAATCAGTTTCTTTCATCTCTAAGCGATGGGCACACCTTTGCAAACTTTCCCGGCAACACAGCTACAAGCACGCAGGTATTGCCATTAAGATTCAGAATTGCTGCCGATGGTATGTTTATCGGCAACACCACTTCCGAACTTGAACATTTAAGAGGGATGACCCTGCTATCCATAAACGGATATTCTGTTGATGAGCTCCTGGTCAGGACAAAATTATTCCTGCCCGCCGAAAACCTCTATGGCGAATATTTCAATCTGGTGCAGATTTTAAATTCCAAAACCCAGGCACAACGTTTTTTCTCCACGGCAGACCCTTTGGAATTTGCCTTCACCAGCGCAGACAATAAAAAGGTATCCCAAACAATCCCCTATCAAGACAATGCTACCCTTTTGCCCGTGCAATCGGCTTTTCATTTTGAAAACAACAACGGCATGTTGTACTGGTCTATGATAGGCGAAAACAACAATATTGCTTACCTGGCCTGGAACAGCATCTTAAGCCGCGAAGTGCTGGAAAGCGCGTATCGCAGTAACCCTCAGTGGATCGAAGGCCATATCAACTGGGCATATTCATTTTTGAATTTCCCCAAAACGGGCGATGTGGAGCAGGATATTCTAACAGTCCCTTCGCTTTACGAAGAGTTTTACCTGCTTTCGAAAGCTGCCAGGGAAGCCAATGCCAGGCATCTGATCATCGACCTGCGCTATAATGGCGGTGGCATGACCCCCATAGTCAGGCCATTGCTGTATCCGCTGTATGGCGATGCTTTCCTGGATTTTGATTTTAACGGCGACTATAGCCGCAGAATATCCCCACTATGGCTGCAAAAGATCGGATTTAGCAATATAGATGATTTCAACGCCACCAATGGAACCCAATTCGCTATGGGCGATTTTTTATCGCACCCGTTTGGCAATATGCCCGAAAACCTTTCGCTTGATGAAAAAAGAGACCTTATACTGCAAGGGTATGAAGGGTTTGGGAAGGAATATCTTGCAAAAACTTATCCGCTCACCGACCTTGAGATTATTATACTCACTTCACCCCACACCTTTAGCGCATCGGTTCATTTTATCTGGTTTATGGAAAGGCTTGGAAGAACCACTCTGGTAGGTGTGTCCTCGCGTCAGGCAGGAAATGCGTTTATGGAATCTACCTTTTTTAACCTCCCTGACACACACATTTCAGTAAGCATTTCCAATGCCCGTCAGATTTTGGATTGCCCTGAAGACGACAGGGGGCTGATTATCAGGCACGATTACGAAATGACCCTGGAAGATTTTGCCCGGTTGGGCTTTGATGCCAATGCCGAAATTCTGAAAGCATTGGAAGCAATTGTAAAAAGGAAGGATCAGTAATTTTAATTTCAGCATGAAGAAGTACGAAAAGTATCCATTTTGAATAAAAATAAAGCAATTATGCAAAAGCCCTTAACCCTTTTGGGTTTGGTTATCATTTGCCTGTTTATGTCATCAATAAAAATTATGGTTATGCCCGTGCGGTGGAAACTGCCACCAAGCGGAATGACATTATAAGCACACATCATCGGGTGGCCGGTTTCCTGGCCAGTTATTTCGATGTCCTGTTTGCTATCCATAAAAAACTTCATCCGGGCGAAAAAAAATTGCTTACTATTGCATCGCAGCAACTGGAGCTTACTCCCAAAAACATGGTGGAAGACATTACTGAAATCCTGGACTGCATGCTTACTCCAGGGTATCCGCTGGTTATCAGGCTCCGGGAACTAAGCCACGGACTAAAGGAATTGTTGCCCGAAAGCGAACACTTATGTTCATGATTGGTCAATATAGCAAGAAAATTCATCGGATTTTTGTGTGTAATTGTCATGTTTTCAGAAATATAAGGCCTGTGGCACAAGAATCGATATGAAGGGGACTAAATTTGCCTGAGGGCATGATAAATAAGTAAATCAAAACGAAAAAGAACAGAAATTAAATGCAAACAGAAAAACCAATAATTGTTGAATTCCCACTTAGAGGCGAATGGATGTTGCCCAACACTCCCGGAACGAAAGTACCGAGCCACGGAACAGAACAACTGGGCCAAAAATACGCATACGACTTTACCCAGATTGATTGGCGTAAAAAAGGATTACGTTTTTATAGTGGCAGCAAGCTCCGGTATTTTTTGTTGGGCGTGCCCCTTCGTAATTGTTTTTGCTGGGGTAAAGAGGTATATGCCCCTTGCGATGGAACTGTAATTCAATGCGAAGATGGCTACAAAGAGAGGCAAATTGTCCATTTGGTATCTGACATGGCTGTGGTATTGAAAAATGCCTTCTTTTTTAATATAAAAAAAGGATGGCAACCTGTGTTGGGCAATTATCTGATTATGGATTGCGGCAACGGCATATACGCATTTCTTGCGCATTTCCTGAATGATTCAATCAATGTAAAAGTGGGCGATAACGTTAAGAAAGGACAACTTATCGGGAAGGTAGGACATTCAGGAAACTCAACAGCACCCCATTTGCATTTTCATCTTATGGATAACCCTGATTTGTTAGAAGCAAATGGAATTCCATGTGCTTTTGAAAGCTATGAGGTCTTCAAAGAAAACTCATGGATACCCGTAACCAACGGAATACCAACAGATACAGAAAGAGTACGTTATAATCCTTCATTCAATGAAAAAAACAATTAAAGTAAGCGCATACATCATCGGAAGTATAATAACCTTGTTTGCACTATGTATTATGGCACTTTGGATTATCAGCCCCGGAAAGCCCGACCCCATAACCGATTCATCAGGAAAGCCTGTTGAAGGTAGCATTTCTGCCATTGAAAAAATCCGTCTGGGCGGTGTGGAGCAGTATTTAATAATCAGAGGGCAAGACGCCACCAAACCGGTAATGCTATTCCTGCATGGTGGACCCGGAAGCCCTGAAATTGCCTTTATGAAACATTTCAATACAGATATTGAGAAAGACTTTGTAATGGTTTATTGGGAGCAACGAGGCTCGGGTAAATCTTTTTCCAAAGACATTCCCATCGAAAGTATGACCCTGGAGCAATTTATTGCAGATACTCGTGAACTCAGTGCTTACCTTTCAAAAAGGTTCGAGCAGGAAAAAATTTTCATCATGGGGCATTCCTGGGGTTCATTATTGGGAATAATGACGGCATACGCATATCCGGAACTGTTTCATGCCTTTTTGGGCGTTGGGCAGGTAGCCGATCAATTCAGAGGCGAGAGGGTAGGTTTAGATTGGGTTGTGAGACAAGCTCAGGGTAATAAGGACACAAAAGCTATAAAAGCTCTGGATAAACTTAACTTTCCCGATTCATTGGCAGACAGCAAGGAATGGTTGGATTATTTGACCGCACAAAGACTGTATGTGAACAAATATGGTGGCGGCACTACACGAGATTTTAGAGGCATGTGGCCATTACTTAGTATAGTGCTGAGAACCAAGGAGTACACCCTGATTGACAAACTAAATTATATGAGAGGAAGTCTGTTTTCTCTGAAGAATATGTGGAATGAGGTAATTCATACCAATCTTTTTCAAGAGATTGATAGCATGCAAGTGCCCGTATATATTTTCCATGGAAAGCATGATTTTACAACCCCCTATTGTGTTGCCATGGATTTTTATAAGCAGCTCAATGCCCCGGAAAAAGCATTTTATTCTTTTGAAAACTCCGCCCATAGCCCGCTTATGGAGGAGGTTGAAAAGTTCAATGCCATTGTTAGGGAACTGGTTGATTTATAAACATAAACTAATAAAAACCAGCATAATAATATGAAAAAAAAAACTTTGTTTAGACCTTATTCTGGCTATGCTGAAAGAAAGGGTTGGATAGTGCATTTATAATTCATATGTTCATCCATGTTCTATTGGTAATTACATAAAAATCACTTTTATAGAAAAGGATACGTTCAGCCTGAACGGAAAATACACCGCATAAAACAACAACCAAAATAATGAAGAAAAACTACCTGAAAATTGCCTGGCGCATCCTTATGCGCAACAAAACCAGTACCGCCATTAACATCATCGGCCTGGGGCTGGGGTTCTCCATATCCATACTGATGATGATCTATGTGTGGCACCAACAGAGTTTTGATAAGTATCACAGCAACTACGACCGCATCAGCCGCCTGGTGATTGATGTGAATATGCCTGATGGTACTTCAGCCCATGTGCCCTTTACCGCAGGTGATATCATAGATTACGTAAGGGATGAGGTGCCATCAGTGCAGGCTGCTTGCCGGTTTTATGATGAAGGTGTGATGGAAGTGGAGGTAGATAGAACTGAAGAGCGGTTTCCTGACCAGTATTTGTTATGGGCTGACGCGGATTTCTTTCATATCTTTGACCTGCCGCTCATTTCGGGAGATCCGCGAACAGCACTTCTTGAGCCCAATAGTGTGGTGCTTAGCCGCACACTTGCCCAAAGGTATTTTGGCGACGATGACCCCATGGATGAGATCATCTGGGCAGGCAGGTTTGGCTACCGGGTTACAGGGGTAGCAGAGGATCTGCCAACAAATTCCCACCTTCAGTTTGGTATGCTGGGTTCCTTCAGCACACTCACAGGGCCTCAGGAGAATATTGTAGAAAAGAACGGCATCTCATTTTTTACTTACCTGCTGCGCCACCCCGGGGTCGATCCGCAAACTTTCGAACGGGATGTAGCCGCGGTGGCCGATCGCCATATCAATGAGCGGTTCGGGCCTCATGGCCTGAGCATTGCCCATTCCCTCCAACCTTTGAGCAGGATATTTCTGCATTCAAACTTTACCTATGGCAATGATGTGGCCGGAAATATGGTGAGTGGTGATATCCGCAATGTATATATTTTCTCCTTTCTTGCACTGGTAATTATTATCATCGCCGTATTCAATTTTGTAAATCTTATTACTGTGCAGAGTGAAAAACGTGCCCGGGAAATCGGGATGCGGAAAGTGATGGGGGCGCAACGGAAGGATCTGGTGTTTCAATTTATTGGCGAGTCGCTGCTGCTGGCTGCCATGGCCTTCGTATTTGCACTGTTTCTCAACGAGCTGCTGATAGGCCCGTTTTCCCGGTTGCTTGATGAGAATTTTCAGCTTGCCTACTGGCAGCAGCCCGGGCTTTTGCTTACTGTGCTGGCATTTGTAGTGCTTGTTGGGGTGTTGGCAGGATTGTACCCCGCACTGTACCTGTCACGTTTTCAGCCCATAAAGGTACTAAAGGGAGCAGCAGCCTCCCAGGGGCGTACTTACAAGTTGCGAAAAGTGCTGGTGGGCGCCCAGTTTGCCATTTCCATATTTTTGGTGGTATCTGTATTGCTTCTCAACCGGCAGGTGAGCTATATGAAGAAAAGGGACCTGGGATTTGACCGGGAATATATGGTTACCCTGGGCCGGTTATCAACCACTATCCAAACCAGTTATCCTTCACTGAAGGCAGAATTGCTTCAGAATCCTTCAATTCATGCAGTTACGGCATCGATGGTAACGCCAGGATTGCCCCGTAGTGTAATGACTGTTCACAAAAAGGGTGATGATCCCGGTGTCTCTGTACTCATCTACGGTAATTATATACATGAAGATTTTACTGATACTTACAGGATGCAGATCTTAGAGGGTGAGAATTTTCACCCCCGCATGCGCACCGATATTACACCGGTCATTCTTAATCAGGCTGCAGTAAGGCAGCTGGGGCTGGAAGAGCCTATAGGTCAGGAGATTATTGTCTGGGATCAGCCCTCTCGTGTGATAGGTGTGGTGCGGGACTATAACTTTCTTTCCATGCACCATGTAATCGAACCCCTGGTGCTGATTTATGAGAAAGACCTGATACGTCGTATCAGTTTGCGCATATCCCCCGAAAATATCTCACAAACACTCCATTTTATTAAAGAGCAATTTGAAGCTGTTGATCCACATTTCCATTTTGATCCTGTTTTTATGGATGATGCCTTTGCGGCCATGTACCGCAAGGAGGAACGCACCAACAAGCTGGCCACTGCAGCGGCATTGCTGGCCATTATTATTTCATTCATGGGGTTGTATGCACTTACCTCGTTTTCCATTATAAAGCGCATTAAGGAGATAGGTATTCGAAAAACGCTGGGGGCATCAGCCTTTT
>SLIL01000098.1 GCA_007135645.1 Bacteroidales bacterium | reverse complement strand
TCAAAATCCCCGTCAGAGATCTTTACCAGGGGGTCATCGTACAATCGTTGCATAAACTTTGCCCATATAGGAAGCGCCATATTGGCTCCCTGGCCCAGGGTGATTGTCCGGAAACGTATTCCGCGGTCTTCGCCACCAACCCACACACCTGTGGCCAGGTCCGGAGTGATACCAATGAACCAGCCGTCAGAGTTATTTTGTGTGGTACCTGTTTTACCGGCAATGGGGTTGTTTAAATTATACCGCAGACGCAGCCTGACACCGGTTCCGCTTTGCACTACCCCTTTCATGAGTTCCAGCATGAGGTAGGCTGTTCGCTCATTCATCGCTTCATTTTGCTGGGGAATGAAAGATTCAATCAGGTTGCCGTTGTTGTCTTCAATATGGGTTATAAAACTGGGGCGTATGTAAATTCCTTTATTGGCATAGGTGGCCATGGCACCTACCATATCATATACTGACAGATCGGGAGTACCCAGGGATATAGCCGGTACGGGATCCATGGGTTCGGTAATGCCCATGTTGTTTACCAGCCTTATGAGTGCATGGGGTGAATACCTTTTAATAAGATAGGCAGAAATGTAATTTACGGAGTTGGCAAGGGCCCATTGCAAAGTTACCATTTCCCCCTCCCGTCGGTCAGAGGAGTTTTTGGGTTGCCAGATGGAGCCATCGTGCATTTCGAAGGCAACCGGGGTATTGGGCACTTCGGTGCATGGCCCGTACTCCCCTTCCTGCATAGCAAGGGTATAAAGAAAGGGTTTAAAAGTTGAACCCACCTGTCGGCGGCTTTGTGTTACATGGTCAAACTTAAAATGTTTAAAGTTAATCCCTCCCACATATGCTTTTACATGGCCGGTCTGTGGCTCCACAGCCATAAGGCCGGTGTTGAGGAAATGCTTGTAATACCTGATGGAATCCATGGGCGACATGATGGTGTCAATTTCCCCTTCCCAGGAGAATATACGCATAGGCACAGGAGTATTGAAGTTTTTGCGTATGGAATCTTCGGATGCTCCAATTCTGTTGAGATGTCTGAAACGGTCGGTTCTTCGCATAGAATTGTTCATCAACCTCCGGATCTCTTCCTGCGAAAGATCGGTTCCAAAGGGTGCATTGGTAAAGCCCCTCCAGTGGTTGAAAAACTCTTTTTGAAGATAGCCTCCCATATGTTCCGCTACAGCATCTTCAGCATGTTGTTGCATGCGGCTGTCGATGGTGGTATAAATCCTTAATCCGTCGCGGTAAATGTTGTAATTGGTACCGTCGGGCTTCCGGCGGGTTTGTGCCCACTGTGATAGTTCCAACCTCAGATACTCCCTGAAATAGGTTGCCAGGCCAGTATTATGGTCCTGTATGCGGAATTGTGACATGTCCAGGGGAATAACCCTCAGCGAATCGTATTCTTCACGGGTAATAAATCCATAGCGGGCCATCTGGTTCATCACTACCTCTCTTCTCAGGGTTGCCCTTTCAGGATTTCTTACCGGATGAAACCAGCTGGGAGCCTTCAACATGCCCACCAGCATGGCAGCCTCTTCCACCTTAAGCGAATCTGGTGTGGTATTGAAATAGGTTTGTGCGGCAGTACGGATACCAAAGGCGTGGCTTCCGAAGTCCACTGTGTTAAGATACATCGCAATAATTTCATCCTTGGTATAGTTTCGCTCCAGTTTGGCTGCAGTAACCCATTCTTTGAGCTTAACGATGATTAGCTGAAGTGTTGAGGGGTTCTCCTGCCTGGGAAAAAGGTTCTTTGCCAGCTGCTGGCTTAGCGTACTTCCCCCTCCTGCACTGCGTTGTCCACCAAGAATATTGCGAAAAACAACCCGCATAATACTTCGGATATCTACCCCGGAATGGTTGCGAAACCGGATATCTTCCGTGGCAATCAACGCATTGATCACATTGGGGCTAAGGTCTTCATATTCAATATTCGATCGGTTATGGATCGCAATGGGTCCTAATATTTGTCCATCAGCTGAATAAATATGGCTGGCCAGGTTGCTCTTTGGGTTCTCCAGCTCTTCAAAAGAAGGCATAAACCCCCATAAACCCATTGAAATAGAGCCAAATATTAATATGGCAAGTGCAACCGGTGATACTACTACAATCCAGAAGATCTTTACGTATTTTTTGAAATCCTGAGGCTTTTTCTTACTCATTTTTTGTAATCATGATTTGTTATAGCTACAAACGACAAAAGCAACAGCTTATTTTTACTGTTTGGGTATTAAAACCTTTTTTGTGAATTGCTTATATATTGTTATTTTCAAATAATTGGAACCGTTTATGTAAAGTTATTTTTCCTCAATTCTTAAACCAATATCTGTTATTCCTTTCAGGGTCTCTACCCGCATGGCATGTTGCATGGTAAACTGATAAACTCCTGGCTCAGGAAACCAGACATCCCGGCGAAAATGAAAACTGTTGGCCCGCACATTGCCTGTGCCTCTTCCGGTCCATCTTCCCTGTCTGTCTGCAAGGGTCATTTCAATGGTGTCTTTAAAGATCCTTCCATCCGGAAACTCGGTGTGGAAGAAAAGGAAGAAATTACTGTAAGGGTACGAAGTATTGTTGCGTATGTTGATAAACATATCATGCAGCAGGGTAGTATCGTTGATTTCGTGCTCAAACACAAATTTGTCATCCATATGCCATCCATCTGCCGGGATCCTTTCACTCTTCTCAAACACAATGTTGTCATTGCATGCCCAAAGCATTACCAGAGAGATAAAAAAAACAATAAACCCGGGATTTTTAAAAAACTTCATCATTGGTTGTTGTTTTGCAGAGCACTATCTTTTTATACGTATAGTCAAAGCCTGAAATATATTTATTTTTTTCTTGGACGGGATTTTTTTCTTCTGCGTTTCTGAGATGCTGGTTTGTCAAAACGGGTAAGGCTGTCTTCTTCATAGCCCTTGCTTTCTTTTGGTTCAGCAACAAAATCAGCAATTTTTTGATCTTCCAGTGCTTCAGGGAGGATGTTCTTCTTGTTCTGCCCGATGATGTATTTTACCCGTTCTGTTGAAACACCAATAAAGTTAGAGGGGCTATCTTCGTAGGTATAATACATGATATTGCGAAGGATATCCGTTTTCTGGTGAAATGCTCTTCCCTTCTTTGTTTTCAGGGGTGCAGAGGTATCCGGGTGATCTTTGAGGGTATCCAGGTAGCAGTCGTTCTCATAGTTGATGCAGCATTTGAGCTTGGAGCATTGCCCGGCCAGCTTCTGGGGGTTGAGCGAGAGCTGCTGTGTGCGTGCGGCGTTGGTTGAAACCGAACGGAAGTTGGTTAGCCATGTGGAGCAGCAGAGTTCCCTGCCACATGAACCAATTCCTCCCAGCCGGCTTGCTTCCTGTCTCATGCCTATCTGGCGCATTTCGATGCGCACATTAAAGCTTTCTGCAAGTACCTTTATAAGCTCCCTGAAGTCCACCCGTTCGTCGGCTGTGTAATAAAAAATAGCCTTTGTTTTATCACCCTGGTATTCCACGTCGCTGATCTTCATTTCCAGTTTCAGGGAGGAGGCGATTTTTCTGGAACCATGCATGGTGGTTGTTTCCTGGTTTACGGCAGCCACCCATTTTTCGATGTCCGAAACTTTTGCTTTGCGATATACCTTTTTAAACTCGGTGGTATGGATGTCAATCTTCTTGTTTTTTAACTGAAGCTTTACAATCTCACCAGTTATAGTAACAATGCCAATGTCATGCCCCGGGCTTGCTTCCACAGCAACAATATCTCCTTCTTCCAGCTGCAGATCTTCGGGAACCATAAAGAAATCCTTGCGGCTGTTTTTAAAGCGTACCTCAACCAGTTCGCGGGTAGGGAAATTCCTGGGAGGCTTTACGTCCTCAAGCCAGTTAAAAACATTGAGTTTGGTGCAGGAATGTGCATGCAACTCATCTTGTCGGGTGGTGTTGGGGCGGGGAGCACAGCGGCACCCTCTAGATATGAAGTTATTATCGTTGTTTTCCAATTTTTACCAGTTGTAGTTATACTATGTTTAACAGCGGGGAAAGGCAGGTTCATTACAATTAAAACTTGAAGATTGCCGCCGCGAAATAAAACACCCCGATGCGGCATGTTGCCTTTTCACCAACTACAAAAGTAACAAAATATTCACTTTTTCGCTTGCATAAATGTATGGGTAATCCTTAAAGACAAATCAGTGAACAATATTTTGGGGTTAGCATTCCTTTCTATATGATAGATCGCTCTGGAAAATTCTTCACATAGTGTTGCAGCAACCTGAGGTTGAAGCACTTTTGCAAAGTTGGAAATAAACTCCCCTGCCACGGGATGTGTTTTTACAAGCTCGCCGGCCTGGTAGTTGATCAGGGTGCTTTGCCTGAATATTTCCAGGGCAAAATTCAACAGGTTTTTCTGCTTCTCCCTTCCTGTTTTGGCAATTTCTTCCACCTGTTTTACAATGGCCTGGGGGTCATAGCGGTAGCACGACCGGAACCATTCCTTCAATGTATTGGTATGGTTGATATCCGTCTCGTCATTGCTGCACAGTGTAAGGGCCCTGTAAAAGTTTCCATCTGCCTGAAAAGCTGCCTGGGTAGCGGTATCCGGGTCTATGCCGTACAGATTGATCAGCCCTTCTGTTATTTCATCATCTGATAGCCGGCCCACTTTTACCAGCTGCGTGCGTGAGAGGATCGTAGGGAGCACCTGTTCATGGCTCTCTGAAACCAGCAGGAACAGCGTTTTGTCGGGTGGTTCCTCCAGTATTTTCAGTAATTTGGGTGCAGCAGAATGGTAGAGCCTTTCGATCATCCAGATAATGACTACTTTGTATTCGCTTTCGTAAGAGGTGTATCCCAGCACCCTGATGATCTCCGAACAATCTGCCACGCTTATGATCCCCTGCTTGTTTTCCATCTGCACCTTGTTGTACCACTCATTGAGGCTGACGTACTTATTTTGCATAAGATAATCACGCCAGGGTTCCATGTAGTCCTTGCTGCACAGGGTGGTATCACCTTTTTTCTGGGCCGGGTTGGGGAAAAAGAAGTTGAGATCGGGATGGGCCAGTTTGTTGTATTTAATGCATGAGCTGCATTTTCCACAGGCATCTTCCTCGCCGGGGTCTTTGCACGCCAGGTAGCGGGCATAGGCAATGGCCAAAGCAAGTTTTCCGCTGCCTTCCATGCCAAGAAACAACTGCGCATGACTGATGCGCCCATTGCGGATATTCTGAATAAGCTTTCTTTTAAGCTCCTGATGGCCTGCTACATCTTTGAAAAACATGGCTATTGTTCTGAATTTTTTCGTTTAAATCGGCTTTTAACAACTCCGGAGAGTCTGGTTCTGGTCTCTCCGGAGTAGGTTCTTTGAAGTTTGTTTTATTTTTGAGTTCACTCCGAAAATTACAATACCCCCCATCCCCCTAAAAGGGGGAGTTCGCAACCTGTTGTATTTATGGGAGTTATAAAGGGTTGTTTTATTAATAGCATTTAAAAAAGACTTTTCAGAATGTACTCATTTTTGAATTAAACAAAACCGGGTATTGTATGCTATTTTACCGGGGCGTTTTTCAGGGTTTCCACCAGGAAATCATAAAAAAGCCCTACTGTTTCAATGTTCACCATCTCATCAGGGGAGTGGGGATTGCGTATGGTGGGCCCGAAAGAAATCATATCCAGGTTGGGATAAACACCTCCGATAATACCACATTCCAGTCCGGCATGGATAACCTTTACCTCCGGGGTTTTCCCGTATTTATCCTTGTACGCCTGTTTCATGGCATTGAGGATGGGGGAGTTCATGTTGGGTTTCCAGCCCGGATACGATCCGCTGTGTTGTACTTCTGCACCGGCCATTTCAAAAACGCTGCGCATCATGTTGCAAAGATCGTCTTTGGCTGAATCCACAGCACTTCTCTGCAAGGTGCAAACCTCCACCTTTTCCCCGTCTGATTTTACCACGGCCAGATTGGTGCTGGTTTCCACCACCCCGGGCATATCGTCAGTCATGCGGATCACTCCGTTGGGACAGGCATAAAGTCCATTGAGAAGGTTTTTAGTTACTGCAGGATCGATAACCTCACCGGGTATCTCTGTTGGGACGGCAGCGATCAGCAGGTCGGGTTCCATGTTTTTTAATTCGTTTTTGATTTTGAGGGTGAGCTCCTGAACCAGCTTTTCAAAAGCTTCTTCATGTTCTTTATGGGTTATCACAATGGCTGAAGCTTCACGTGGTATGGCGTTGCGAAGGCTTCCCCCGTCAATGGAGTGAATCTGGAGCTGATATTCCCGGTGTGCTTCACAAAGGATGCGGGTCAGAATTTTATTAGCGTTTCCTCGTCCAAGGATGATGTCCAGGCCCGAGTGGCC
>SLIL01000253.1 GCA_007135645.1 Bacteroidales bacterium | reverse complement strand
CCTGGTCAGTTTTCCCTGCGTGGGGGTATCGTGGATGTATTCTCCTATTCCAACGACTTTCCCTTTCGCATAGAGATCATGGGCGATCAGGTGGAAAGCCTGCGTACATTCAATCCTGAAAACCAGGTGTCGGTTGAAAGACTTGAAAAGATCACCATATTGCCCGATATCAGCCAGCTGGCGGAGAACAATGAAAAGGAAGACTTTTTTACCATCCTTCCTTCGCACACTGTTTTCTGGAATGATGATGTGGCTTTTGCAAGGGAAACCATTGAGCAGGCCTTTGGCAAGGCACAGGAGGTGTTTGCAGCATTTACTTCCGGGATCAGGCACAGCACACCCGTGGAGTTGTTTATCAACGGGGAGCAATTTACTTCCAAACTGGCAACCTTTGCCAACGTGGAGTTCCGCCGTTATTATTTTGATGAGCAGAACACCGCCTCTTTCCAGTTTGATTTCAGCCCACAGCCTTCATTCAACAAAAATTTCGACCTGCTCATAAGTAACCTCATGGAGAAGACCCACCAGGGGTTCAACAATTTTATTCTTTCAGACAACCCGCGGCAGCTGAGCCGCATCCATTCCATTTTCGAAATTGTTGGGGAGGAGAAGCAGCAGGAGGGGGCCCTCAAACATGAAACCCTCCCCATATCCCTGCATGAAGGGTTTATTGATCATCATTCAAAGATCCTGTGCTATACTGACCACCAGATCTTTGAACGGTACCACCGTTTCCGTATCCGTGATAAGTTTCCGGGCAAAAAATCCCTCACCCTCAAAGAGATCAACAATCTGCAGCCCGGCGATTATGTAACCCATATCGACCATGGGGTTGGGATCTTCAGCGGACTGGAGAAGATCGAGGTCAATGGCAAGCTGCAGGAGGCCATACGGCTTATCTACAAAGGCAATGACATTCTGTATATCAGCATACACAGCCTGCACCGCATTGCCAAATACAGTGGCAAGGAAGGTACCGAACCCACCCTGAACCGGCTGGGATCGCCCGCCTGGAGCAACCTGAAGAAAAAAACCAAGAGCAAGGTTAAGGACATTGCCAAGGATCTCATCAGGCTGTATGCCGAACGCAGGGCCAAAAAGGGATTTGCCTTTTCTCCCGATACCTATCTGCAAAATGAGCTGGAGGCTTCCTTTATTTATGAAGATACTCCCGACCAGGTAAAATCCACTGCCGATGTGAAAGCCGACATGGAAAAACCCTATCCCATGGACCGGCTTATATGTGGCGATGTGGGCTTTGGGAAGACCGAAGTGGCCATCAGGGCAGCTTTTAAAGCGGTGAGTGAGAGCAAGCAGGTGGCGGTACTGGTACCCACTACCATTCTTGCCCTTCAGCATTATCATACTTTCAGGGAGCGGTTAAAAGATTTTCCCTGCAATGTAGATTACATCAACCGTTTCCGCACGCAAAAGCAAAAGACGGAGATCCTGAAAAAGGCCAAAAACGGCAGCCTCGATATTCTCATTGGTACCCACCGCCTGGTGAGTGGCGATGTGGTGTTCAACGATCTGGGTCTTCTGATCATTGACGAAGAGCAGAAGTTTGGGGTTTCCACCAAGGAAAAGCTGAAAAAGCTTAAGGTAAACGTGGATACCCTTACCCTTACTGCAACTCCCATACCTCGCACCCTGCAGTTTTCGCTGATGGGTGCGCGCGACCTGTCGCTGATCAACACCCCGCCCCAAAACCGCTACCCTATTGTTACCGAGCTGCATGTTTTCAATGAGGAGCTTATTCGCGATGCCATCATGTACGAGGTGAGCAGGGGAGGGCAGGTATTTTTTATCCACAACAGGGTGCAAAACATCGAAGAGGTGGCCGGGATGATCAAACGGCTGTGTCCCGATCTGCGCATCGCCATTGGCCACGGACAGATGACCGGGGCTAAACTGGAAGAGGTGATGGTAGATTTCATCGACGGCCATTACGATGTGCTGGTAGCCACGTCCATCGTGGAGTCGGGCCTGGATATCCCCAATGCCAACACCATCATGATCAATAATCCCCATCATTTCGGGCTTAGTGATCTGCACCAGATGCGGGGCAGGGTAGGGCGCACCAATAAAAAGGCTTTCTGCTATCTGTTGTCGCCGCCCCTCACCACCCTCACCGAGGAAGCCCGCAAACGACTCAAAACCATTGAAGAGTTTTCTGAGCTGGGCAGCGGGTTCAATATTGCCATGCGCGACCTGGACATCAGGGGTGCCGGCAACCTTTTGGGTGCCGAACAAAGCGGGTTTATCTCCGAGATAGGGTTTGAGATGTATCACAAAATCCTGGACGAAACCATTCTTGAGCTCAAACAAACAGAGTTCAAAGATCAGTTTGCTGATGAGCAGGACGATGACCCGGGCTTTGTGAAAAACTGCGTGCTGGAAACCGACCTGCAACTACTCATCCCATCCGATTACGTGGAGAGCACCCAGGAGCGGCTCAGCCTTTACAAAGATCTGGATGACCTGGACAAGGAATCTCAGCTGGAGAAGTTTACACAGGATATGAAAGACCGCTTTGGCCCCATCCCACCCGAAACCCAGGGACTTTTTATGGCCATCAGACTGCGCTGGCTGGCCGGTAGGCTGGGCTTCGAGAAGATCATTCTCAAATCGGGCAAGTTCATAGGCCATTTCATTTCCAACCAGGATTCGGTGTTTTATTCGGGAGAGGGTTTCACAGCCATCCTGGCCTTTGTGCAGCAACATCCGCGCAAATGCCTGCTGAAAGAGTCGGACAAGAAGCTGGTGCTCACGGTTAACCAGGTAAGCACCATTGAAGGGGGATACGATTTTCTGAAAGCCATGTGCGAATCCCTGGAAGCAGCCAAAGCATCTGCATGAAATCTTCGGCCACAAGCCTTATGATTGTTGGAAATCTTTTTTTAATTCAGGCTAATTGGTGTATCTTTGCCTGAATACTTTTTTTCGTTATGCACCACACCCTGGCACTTATACAAAAGGAGTTACAGCTTGAATGGCGTCAGAAACATGCCCTTGGGGGGATCATGCTTTACCTGGTTTCCACGGTATTTATCTGTTACCTTGCTTTTTCGGGCATCATGAACCCCCAGACCTGGAACGCGCTGTTCTGGATCATCATGGCCTTTGCATCCATCAACCTGGTACTGAAAAGTTTTAACGATGAAAGCACCGGCCGCAAGATGTACCTCTATACCCTTGCATCGCCCGTATCGGTGATCTTTTCCAAGATTTTGCTCAATACCCTGGTGATGTTTGCCCTGGGGATCATTGGCTATCTGCTGTTCAGCCTCTTTATGGGCAATATGATCAAAGATCCCCTGGCATGGTGGCTGTTGCTGCTGGTGGGGGTTTCGGGCTTTTCTTCCATCCTGACCATGGTATCGGCCATTGCCGGACAAACAAAGAATAATTTCACGATCATGGCCGTACTGGGTTTTCCGCTCATCCTGCCGCTGATCCTGTTGCTTATCAGATCGTCCGCTGCAGTGATCAACGGCCCGGCATTGAAAGCCATACTGCCCGATCTGCTGGTGATCGTTTTACTGAACCTTATTGCCCTGCTGTTGTCGTATTTATTGTTTCCTTATCTTTGGAAGGAGTAGGGAATGAAGAATGAAGAATGAAGAATGATGAATGAAGAATGATGAATGAAGAATGAAGAATGAAGAATGAAGAATGACCAGAGACTAGAGACCAGAGACTAGAGACCAGAGACTAGAGACCAGAGACTAGAGGCTAGAGACCAGAGACTAAAGGCTAATGACTTAATAACTTAATAACTAAGTAACTAAATAACATAATAACCCAATAACTCAATTACCAGACTAAATGAACAAAAAAACCTTTAACTGCGCCTGGAAGATACTGACTGTGCTGATCATGCTTTATGTGATCGTTGGGGGGATGTTGTTTGAGGTGCCTGTTTTGCCGGTGATCCATCAAACCATCCGCAACATTTATTTCCATGTGGGGATGTGGTTTTCCATGATATTTATTTTATTTCTGGGTACGATTTTCAGCATTATGTACCTGCGCACCTTTAATTTACGTTATGATCGTATGGCCAATGCAACGGTTAAGACAGGACTGGTGTTTGGTTTACTGGGCATTGTGACGGGGATGATCTGGGCACAGTTTACCTGGGGACGGTTCTGGGTGAATGATCCCAAGCTCAATGGCGCTGCAGTGGGCATTATGGCATACATGGCTTACGTGGTGCTGCGCTCATCCCTGGAAGACAAGGACAAGCGTGCCCGCCTGGCAGCCGTGTACAAGGTTTTTGCCTTTGTGATCATGTTTGTGTTTATCATGATCCTGCCACGCATCAGCGGGCCGTCCATCCATCCGGGAGTTGACGGAAACCCGGCGCTGGCTTCGGGCGACCTGGCACCTGCCATGCGAAAAGTGTTCTATCCGGCCATTGCCGGCTGGATCCTGTTCTCCTACTGGATTTATACCATCGTTTTCAGAAGCGATACCATTAAAGAAAAGATTCAACAACTAAACGCAGAAAAACAATAATGGAAGCATACGGAAAAATATTTGTAGTGGTAGCCGTTCTGGGCGTTATCTTTGCAGGACTGGCAGCATACCTTTTTTACCTGGACAGCAAGCTGAGCAAACTGGAGAAAAGAATAAGGGAGATAGAGAAGGAAGATCTTTGAATGATGAATGATGAATGATGAATGAAGAATGATGAATGAAGAATGATGAATGATGAATGAAGAATGAAGAATGAAGAGTCCATTCTGAAAAGTACAATACCCCCCAACCCCCTATGAGGGGGAGCTCGCAACCTATTGTATTTATGCGAGTTATAAAGGGCTGTTTTATCAATAACGTTAAAACAAAGAATTTTCTGAGTGAGCTTACAATTAACAATTAACCCAATAACCCAATAACCCAATAACTCAATAACCCATTAACCCATTAACCCAATCCCGCTTTCTTTCAGTCGCGGGATCTTCGCTTCGCTTCGATAACCCAATAACCAACGAATAAATGAAAAAAACCCACATAGCCGCCCTGATCTTTATCATGATTGCCATTGCCGCCATCATCACTACGGTATATGATGCCGATACCTATGCCAGCTTTGCTGAGGCACGGGAAAATCCTGACCGGCAGTTTCACATCATTGGCGAACTGAATCCCGATAAACCCATCCAGGAAACCATCGAAAACAATACCCTGATCTTTTCTTTTTACATGTTTGATAACCAGGGAGAAGAAAGTAAAGTGATCCATTTCGGGCCCAGGCCGCAGGATTTTGAAAAGTTGGACCAGATTGTACTGGTGGGACAATACCAGGAAGACCTGTTCCTGGCATCACGGCTCCTGCTTAAGTGCCCCTCCAAATACCAGGAAGATACATTTGCCTCCGAAGAAGGGATGGTAAGCTACTAATTGTGCGTATTTGCAGAATCCTTATACCCAGAATCTTTTTGCTTAATACTCTGTAATTGAGGGATCTAAGATTTGCTCCTTTGCCTTTCCGTTAAAAAATCTTATTTTGAACGGCCATAACCCTTGATTTTCCTTTAAAAAAATGATTAGGTTTGTAAGGAAATTTTAAAGATCAGGGCTATGAACAATCCGGTATATCATGCAGACGACACCATCTGTGCCCTTGCAACACCCGCAGGTACAGGTGCAATAGCAGTTTTGAGGGTTTCTGGCAAAAAGACCTTTTCCATTATCCACTCCCTGTTCAAATCCTACAGCAAAGAAGATTTTCTCTCCATGGAACCCAACAAAGTGGCCCTGGGCAGGATCTCTGACGGCGATAAACCCGTTGACGAGGTGCTGGTCACCAAGTTTGCTGCACCCCATTCCTATACCGGCGAAGATGTAGTGGAGATCTCCTGCCACGGCTCATGGTATATTCAACAGGAGATGCTTAGAGTGCTCATCGACAATGGCTGCCGCATGGCCAGCCCCGGTGAGTTCACCCTCAGGGGGTTCCTCAACGGCAAAATGGACCTTTCCCAGGCCGAAGCGGTTGCCGACCTCATCGCCTCCAACTCAGCCACTTCGCACACCATTGCCTTCCGCCAGATGCGCGGCCACTTCTCCAGGCGCATACAACAGCTGCGCCAGCAACTGCTCGACTTTGCCGCCCTCATTGAGCTGGAGCTGGACTTCAGCGAAGAGGACGTGGAGTTTGCCAACCGCGAAAAGCTCATCGACCTGCTGGACACCATGAGCAATGAACTGACCCTGCTCATTGAATCCTTCGCCATGGGCAACGTGCTTAAAAACGGTATCCCCGTAGCCATCATCGGAAAGCCCAACGTGGGGAAATCCACCCTGCTCAATGCCATCTTCAACGAAGAGAAGGCCATTGTATCAGAGATACCCGGCACCACCCGCGACACCATCGAAGATGTGCTGGT
>SLIL01000116.1 GCA_007135645.1 Bacteroidales bacterium | reverse complement strand
TTCATTTTTTTTAATTATTAATTGTTAATTATTAATTGTAAATTATTAATTGTTAATTATTGGTCGTTGGTATAGAGTTAGTTAATTTAAATCATTAATCATTAATCATTAACCATTAACCATTATCCATTATCCATTATTAAATCCATTCCTCACTACGGATCTCCCCATCCAGTCCTACGATAAGGGCTTTTACAGGCACCTTGCGTGAGGCTTGCTCAACAGCCATTTTGGCCATTTGCAACAGACCCGAGCAGCATGGTACTTCCATGATCATCACTGTGAGGGTGTTGATTTTTGCCAGATCAATCATGGCAGTAAGTTTTTCAATGTAAACCTCTTTGCCCTGATCCAGTTTTGGGCAGGCAATGGCCAGACCTTTCCCTTTGAGATACTTGCTGTGAAAATTGCCCATGGAGAAAGCCACACAGTCGGCAGCCATTAATACATCGGCGTTTTGGAAATATGGGGCTTGCGGATTTACCAGGTGCAACTGCACAGGCCATTGCCTCAACTCTGAAGGTTGGTCTCCGGTGGGTTCCGCGGTTTCTGCCTGAGTTTTGTTAAAGGCCATCATTCTTGATCCGGGACAGCCGCCACCGGAATGTTCGTGCATTTCCATTTTTACAGGTTCTTTTTTAGGTTCGGGATGTGTTGTATTATCAGTATTCTTTTTGTGATTTTTCAGTTTGCTCAGGTCGATATCCAGCTTGTTGTCGATGATGTATTGAATGCCCTGTTCTACAAATTCGGTTTGGTTATGATCGATCAGGTGATTGAGGTGCGCGATTACAGTGGCTTCACCTTTGGGAGAAATGCGCTCCATTACTTTGATCTCGTTATACGGTTCTGCCTCGCGTTCTTCAAGGGTAATGGCACCTACAGGGCAATCGCCAATGCAGGCACCAAGGCCGTCGCAGTAAAGGTCGCTGATCATACGGGCTTTGCCGTCAATCATTTGAAGGGCACCCTCGTGGCAACCTTCCACGCAAAGGCCACAGCCATTGCAAAGTTCTTCGTCTATTTTTATGATGGTTCTTTTCATCTGTTTATAATTTGATTAAATAGGTCAGATGGAGCTCGCCAACAATAACCGGCACACGTGTTTTGGAGTTATTTCCAAAATAAAATCATCCGCGTGTGTGTCAAAGTTATTGTCATGGCTCGGTTCATTTCTTTATTGGGTTATTGGGTTATTGAGTTATTGGGTTATCAGGTTATTTAGTTATTGGGTTATACTTCTACTACTTTTTTTTCGGACAGGTGTTTTTTAAACTCGTTACTGAACTTCTGTTCCAGTCCCCCGAAAATGCAGGATTGAAATGGGCAATCGTCGCAATGCATTTTACAGGAGGTATAATCTTCCAGTTCGCCTTCAATAAGGTTGTAGATTTCAAGCAAACTTGCATTTCTTGCTTTATCGCTTACCAGAAAGCCTCCTTTGGGGCCACGGGTAGAGATCAGGTATCCGTTTTTTACCAGTTGCTGTAAGATTTTTGAAATATGATTCTTTGAAAATCCTGTTTTTTCAGCAATTTCCTGTGTATTCATGAGCTTATCGCTGCGGGCTATGAGTGCCATCGAATGCAGTGCGATGGTTGCAGCCTCTGATATATTGAATATTTTGCTCATATTTGAATATCTAAATAGGTATACAGGTAAAAGAATACGCAAATGTACAATTGATTTTTGGAACAAACAAATAAATTGGTATTTATTTACCACATTATTTCTTAAATAATTATAAGAGGTTGTTTGTCAGGGTAGTAGGGTAGGAGGGAGTTTGTTTTATGGTATTTTGAGGAAAAAATCCAATTGTAAGGATACAAAGCCCCCTGTTAAGTTGCTATCCATTGCCATTGGCTTTAGCCAAAATCAGCAAAAGCAGATTGCGGTATTTGATACCTGCAATGCTCCTATCCATTGCCGTTGGCTTCAGCCAACGGATAGCGATGTTCACAAGATCTTTGGGCTTTAGCCCCATTAAGCTTATTCCTTAATTATTTTCCAACCATATTTTTTCATAAAATTGTCTATTTCCTCAGAGAAAGTAAAAGTCCTGTGTCTTTCTTCCTGTGAGTGAATATAGTTTCTGACTTCAGCTACATGGCTTTCACTTACGCCCACTGCCCAGTAATCATCCTGCCAGTTGAATTTCTCTTTGGTCAGTTTGTTCTTATTGATCCAGAATGAGGATTCCCCTTTGATAAGTCTGGCTATATCACTAATATTTTGTTTCACTCCAAGAGAAACGAGACAGTGAGTATGATCATGATAGCCATTTACACAATCCATCCAAATATCTTTTTCTTTAGCGTTCAGTTTTATATGTTCAAAAACTTTGAATCGCAATTCTTTGGAGGATAAAAATGGAGTTCTGTTTTTAGTGGAAAATACAAAGTGTATATAGACTCTTACCCAACTCATTGTATATGTCATTTTAATTTTTGAAAATTCGATCTATATAAAGTTAAGAATTATTATTATGGGGCTAAAGCCCCCAGATTTTGAGGCATTTTAAATCCGGCAGTTGAAACTGCCGGCAATGGATAAGTATAGTGCACATATCAGTTCCAACTGGCTTCATGTATTGGGGAGCCATATTACCCCCACAAAATATCATCCCCAAAACCAAAAATATTTCCCCTAAAATCGTATATTTGTGTACATCTCTGAAAAGCAAACCAATACCTTATACCATGGAAAGACGTGAATTTTTAAAGATGGCTGCTGCAGCTGCGCCGGCCCTTGGTCTGTTTCCTGCAGATCTGTCATTGATAGCCAGAACACTGGGCAATGGACAAATGGAAAAGAGAATGCTTGGTAAAACCGGTGAAATGATCTCCGTGCTGACATTCGGCGGGATTGTTGTGCGCGATGCAACACCAGAGCAAGCTGCAAAGTCAGTGAAACAGGCAATTGATGCAGGGGTCAATTATTTTGATAATGCACCTTCTTATGGCGATGCTGAGGTGAAGCTTGGCCCGGCCCTTGAACCCTACAGAAAGAATGTGTTCCTATCCAATAAAACACAAATGCGTACACGCGACGAAGCCCGTGCAGAACTGGAAAATTCACTGAAAGTTATGCGTACAGACTATTTTGATCTGTATCAGCACCATGCAGTTTACAGGGTTGAAGATGTGGAAACCATTCTGGGCAAAGGTGGTGCCATGGAGACATTCCTTGAAGCAAAGCAGGAGGGAAAGATCAAATACATTGGATTCTCTGCCCATACGGTAGAGGCAGCCACTGCTTTGATGGAGGGGTTTGATTTTGACACTATTATGTTCCCTTTTAACCTCACCTCCTGGCATGCCGGAAACTTTGGCCCGCAGGTACTGGATATGGCTCTTCGTAAAAATATGGGCATTATCGCGCTCAAAGCTATGGCCAAAGGAAGATGGCCCCAGGGATCCGACCGTACCCGCTATCCCAAAGCATGGTATGAACCTCTTACCACGGATGAGCAGATATTGAAGGGATTGCGGTTTACCCTGTCACACCCCATCACCACTGCCATCCCACCTGGCGAGGAAGAACTATTCATGGCTGCACTCAGGCTGATCGACCAGTTCGAGCCACTCACCCGTGAAGAAGCAGAACACATCAGGCAACTGGCCAGCACATGGGATCCCTTGTTTAGTTATTCGGGTTAGTTTAACTGAAGTACTGAGGCATTTAGTAGAGGTTGAATTTTGCCAGAAGTCGGAAGCCAGAAGTCGGAAGCCGGAAGCCGGAAGTCGGAAGTTCGAAGGTGAAAGTTGGAAGCCTGAATTTGAGCATACACTGAAAATTTATTTTAGGTAATTTGGTTGTGCCGGGCTTCGGTTGATGGGTAATTGATATAAAATAAGTGGAATAAAAAATATCGATATTACATTTTTATTAGTTATATTTGTTTAAATTGTATTTATTTCTAATTCCTGGCTAATGCAATACCAAATAACATCCATAAGTGACAGAGGGCGGGTAAGGGCCAATAATGAGGATCATATCCTTGTGGATGGTGAGATATTTAATGATGCTCACAAACAATGGACGTCATCCTTTGAGCAAAGAGGGCTTTTGGTTGCTGTGGCTGATGGAATGGGAGGGCACAATGCAGGTGAAGTAGCCAGTAAAATGGTACTGGAAAGTCTGCACAATTGCATTGCGGACATTAACCCTGCTGTTGCATTGCCGGAGTTTGAGGATACCCTTGTGCTCTGGCTGGAGAGTATCCACCAGGAAATGGAAAAAGCAGGAAATGAAGATTCCGGTTTGCGGGGAATGGGGACTACCCTGACAGGTTTGTTTTTTGGCCATGCCCGCATCTTTTGCTTTCATGCCGGAGACAGCCGGGCATACAGTTTTCACAAAGAAAGCCTGCAACTTCTTACAATCGATCATACCGTGAATACGCTTCCCGGAATGCCTGAAAGAAGGTCGAATTTGCTTCTGAATTGCATCAGTGCCAGTTGTCAGCCCCGGCTTGATATTGCCGAAATAAAGCATCTACCGGGTTCATCCTACTTACTTTGCAGCGATGGATTGACAGATATGGTGTCAGAAAAAAAAATGGCAGAACTGATCACCAGACCAGCAATAGCATCCCTTGTTGATGAAGCCAATAACAACGGTGGCAGAGACAATATTTCCTTAATATTTCTTAAGCCTTTTATTGATTGATCAGCATGAAGCATCCGACTTATCATACCGGTAAATCATTGCAGGATAATATGATCGGAGTTATTTTGTATTATCATCACATTGCCATTGGGCATTTGGGAAGAAAAACCAATATCCATGACCATATTCACGAAACCAGGCTCTGCTGCAAGCGGATAAGAAGCTTGCTGAGACTGGGCCGTTATGGTATGGAGCCTGAAGCATATGATCAATTCAATGCTTTTTACCGTGATAATGCCCGTAGGTTATCGACCATCAGGGATCTGACAGCACTAAGTGAAACGGTGGATGGATTCAGGGAATCGGTCAGACAGGAGGGAGTAAAAAGGTTTCTGTCCTGGCACAAATACCATTTATTAAAGGAGCGCAGCAACATTATTAAAAGCAACGATTTTGAGATTATAAAATCAGAGGTGCGGGATGCTTTTCTTCAAGGCATTCAAGATATAAAGGAGTTACGTTTAAAAGATGTTCATGCCGGAATAATGGGTCAGGGGTTGCAAAAGATTTACCTCAGAGGGCAAAAGCAGCTGGAACAGAATCTTGAGCAACCCGATGACCATGCCATGCATCAATGGCGAAAGCAGGTCAAATACCTGTGGTATCAGCTGGTTTACCTGGATTCTCTCTGGCCAGCCATTATCCGGCCTTTTGCCATGCAATTCAGGGAATTAAGCAAAATGCTGGGTGCACACCATGATCTGGTGGTTTTCCAGGAAGCGTTAAATACCATGAAACAAAAGGGTAAATACCTCCAGGAAATCCGAAAGGTAGATAAAAACTGCCAACTGCGGAAAAAGAGGCTGGAGCAGGCTTCACTGGCTTTTGGTGAAAAGCTCTTTTTTATCCCCTCCCATAGCTGGGGAAGTTTAATGGCACTTCTGATCAGGTAACTTCTCCATGTCTCACACCTTTTTCACCATGGTCTTTTTCCCGGTTTTCAATGACTCAAAAACAGCATCCAGTACAAGCATGTCCTTCAATCCTTCTTCTCCCGGTACCCTGGGCTCTTCACCCCTGGAAAAGCTTACGGCGTCTTCATCCATCTGCGTGGCTTGCTGATTGATGTTGGGGAAATTAAGCTCACCGCGGCTGGTACGTCCCCATATCCCTCCAAAACCGGAAAAAGGTTTCAGTTCAAACCACCCCTGTTGCGCAAAAGCCTGTAAATAGTTGAAATTGGTATGAAAACCGGTATCGAGGTTTGCCACTGCCCCTCCGGGAAATTCAAGCTGAAACATGGTGATCTCATCCACTTCCTGAAATTCCCTGGGGCGGGTAACCATGGTTTGTGCAGTGACCGTGAGAGGTTCTTCCCCAACTACGTATCGGGCACCCTGCAACGGATAAACGCCCATATCGTACATGGCTCCCCCACCATATTTTTTCTTTACTTTCCAGCTGTCGTAGTTGGTATGCCGGTATCCTGCACCACAGGAAATATGCTGCACATCACCAAATACTTTTTCCTGACCCAGCCGCATGATCTCCTGCGTGTAGGGTTCGTATTGCATGCGGTCACCAATGGAGAGGCCCACATTGTTCTTTCGGCATGCAGCGATCATCTCCCTGCATTCCTGCGCATCCAATGCCATAGGCTTTTCGCAGATAACATGTTTTCCTGCTTCGGCTCCCCTTATGGTAAATTCCTTGTGCATATTGTTGGGAAGCACCACATACACGATATCAATGTCGGGATTGGAAGCAATTTCATCAAAATTCTGGTAATTATAAATATT
>SLIL01000270.1 GCA_007135645.1 Bacteroidales bacterium | reverse complement strand
TTATGCGAAGTAACCGGGGCAGATGTGGATGAAGTGGCCTATGCCATTGGTACTGATACGCGCATCGGATCAAAATTCCTTAAAGCATCGGTTGGCTTTGGAGGCTCCTGCTTTCAGAAAGATATCCTGAACCTGGTCTACCTATGCGAATATTTTGGATTGCCGGAAGTGGCAGCCTACTGGGATCAGGTGATCATTATGAATGACTATCAGAAAAAACGCTTTGCCCAGAATATTATTCACTCTTTGTTCAATACCGTTTCAGGAAAGAAGATTGCCATGCTGGGTTGGGCATTCAAGAAAGACACCAACGATACCCGCGAATCAGCAGCTATTTATGTAGCCGACGACCTTATCAGCGACCTGGCCTACATCAGTGTATATGACCCCAGGGTACCCGCAAAAAGCATGTATTCCGACCTGAATTATCTGCAAACACGCTCATCGGCTGAAAACGAAGAGATGCTTTCGGTGCATAAAGATGCCTACGAAGCCTGCAAAGGGGCCCATGCTGTGGCAATCATTACCGAGTGGGATGAATTTAAAACCCTTGACTGGGAAAGAATCTACAGGGATATGCAAAAACCTGCCTTCTTATTCGATGGCAGAAACCTGCTTGACCATGACATGCTTCGCAATATAGGCTTCAAGGTAAGGGCCATCGGAAAAGGAGATCAGTAATCACTCGTCATCCCAGCCAAACCATTGATCTATATCCCGCCTCTCTTTTTTGGTGGGGCGCCCCTTTCGACGGGCAAAAGGATTTTCGCGGAGGAGTTCCAGTTTCTGGTACTCCTCTGCTGGTGTAAGATCCTCAAGGTACTGGGGTACCAGCTTCGCCCCCACCCTTTTTTCCAGTACATCCACTACCTTCACGGTTTTGGTCATCACACCCATATGTACGGATACTATCTGCCCCGGCTTAAGATCACGCGATGGCTTTACCGGGTCATCGCCCATCTTTATCTTTCCTGAGCGACAGGCATCGGTGGCCTGGCTGCGGGTTTTAAAAAGCCTCACAGCCCACAGCCATTTATCTATTCGTACTGTTTTCTCCATGGGGCAATCATTTCTTCAAACCTACTTTTTCCTGAAATAGATGCGAATAGGCACACCGGTAAAGTTCCAGTTTTTCCGGATCTGATTTTCCAGAAACCGCATGTATGATTCTCTTACATATTGGGGAAGATTACAGAAAAAGGCAAATGTAGGATAATAGGTGGGGAGCTGTGTCACATACTTTATCCGTATATATTTATCCTTAACCATGGGAGGAGGATTGTTCTCAATTATGGGCAACAGCACTTCATTCAGCTTACTGGTCTGAATCTTCTGCTGCCTGTTCTTCTGTACTTCAACAGCTGTTTCCAACGCCTTATAGATCCTTTGCTTGTTGAGCACTGATGTGAAAATAATGGGTACATCGGTAAACGGCGCAATTTTCTGCAGGATCTTTTCACGGAACACTTCAACGGTTTTGTGGTCTTTATCCACAAGGTCCCATTTGTTTACCAGGATAACCACCCCTTTATTATTGCGGGTTGCAAGGCTGAAGATATTCACATCCTGGCCTTCCAGGCCTTCTTTGGCATCCACAAGCACCAGGCAAACATCCGAACTTTCTATGGCCCTGATAGAACGCATCACAGAGTAGAACTCGATGTTTTCATGCACCTTTCCCTTTTTTCTTAATCCGTCCGTATCAACCAGGAAAAAGTCAAACCCAAAACTTTTGTATCGGGTGTATATGGTATCGCGGGTTGTTCCGGCAATGGGGGTTACGATGTTCCGTTCTTCACCTATAAGGGCATTGATAAGAGAAGATTTTCCCACATTGGGCCGCCCGATGATGGCAAATTTGGGGATATCCTCCACGTCCTCTGCGGGGATCTTTTCCAGGGCATTTACAACACTGTCAAGCAAGTCGCCTGTGCCGGCACCGTTGATTGAGGAAATGCCAAAGACTTCACCCAGGCCAAGGGAATAAAATTCTGATGCGCTGGCCATCCGCGCGTTGTTATCTGCTTTATTGGCCACCAGAAACACTTTTTTCCCTGATTTTCTAAGCATGGATGCCACATCTTCGTCCATGGGTGTAACTCCTTCCACCACATCCACCAGAAACAGGATTACCGACGCTTCTTCTACAGCCAGCTCAACCTGCTTGCGGATCTCTTCCTCAAAGGTATCTTCCGACCCTATCACATACCCACCGGTATCGATGACAGAAAAATCCAGCCCGTTCCAGTCACTTTTCCCATAATGCCTGTCGCGGGTAACACCTGCAGTGGGATCAACAATGGCCATGCGCGTTTGGGTGAGTCGGTTGAATAAGGTTGACTTACCCACATTGGGCCGGCCAACAAGTGCTACAATGTTTGACATAATGCTGTTTTTCAAAGTTTAAAAAGGTTTGCAAAGATACGAATTTTAAGGTGTGGGTTAAACGCAATACCACAGTAGCGTTTTTTGCTGCCAGAACACCGCCCGGAACAATAAGAAAGGCAGTACCTGAATCAGGATTTCTAAGCATCAAACAACAAAAACCGACCGTCTCCGGGATAAAAAACATTCATTTCCTCTTTCCAAAAATCATAATTTTTGTACTTTTACGGGTTGTATTCGCACTTTCATGTTCTGAAGCATTTGATGCAGGGGGCATAGAAGTGGTTAAACCCATTATTAAACTTTAAACGTTTGGAAAAAAAATGAACACAAAAAAAATCAAAGGAGCCATTGGAATTCTCACCGGAGGAGGGGATGTACCGGGCCTGAACCCGGCGATCAGAGCAGTTACCATCAGGGCAATCCGTGAAGGATACAAAGTGATTGGTATCCGTCGTGGATGGGGTGGTATGATCGACATTGTACGGGACAAAAAACATGACAACAGCCTCAATTTCATTGAACTGACCGAAGACATTGTAAACAGGGCAGGTAGAACAGGGGGTACATTTCTGCACACATCCCGCACCCGTGCAAGCCACGTTCCGGCAAAGCATGTTCCTGAGCATTTGAAAGAGAAGTACAACAAGGAGATGAATGACCTAACCCCTGAAGTACTGAAGAACCTGGATTTTCTTGGCCTTGATTACCTTATTCCAATCGGGGGTGATGATACATTGAGCTATGCCGTTCGTTTATACCAGGAGGGGGTTAAAGTAGTGGCGATCCCAAAAACCATGGATAATGACGTGCCTGGAACTGACTATTGTATTGGGTTCAGCACATGTGTTACCCGTACTATCCACATGACCAACCTGTTGCGTACCTCTGCCGGATCGCACGAGCGGATCCTGGTGATGGAGGTATTCGGAAGGTATGCAGGATATACCGCAATTCTGCCAGCTATGGCAGGTGCGGCCAATCGCTGTGTTATTCCTGAATATAAGTTTAAGATGGAGCATCTGACTGAATTGCTGGTTGCCGACAGAAAGAAAAACCCCAGTAATTATTCTGTGGTGCTGGTTTCTGAAGGAGCTGCTTTTGAAGGAGTAGATATGATGTTTTCCGACCAGGAAACCGATATGTTCGGACACGCCAAGCTTGGAGGGATCGGTGATGCTGTTTCTGCACGTATTAAAGAGCTTTCACCCCAGTTTAACAATGGCCAGCGCGTAGAAACCATCAACCAGCACCTGGGATACCTTGTTCGCTCAGGAGACCCCGATGCCATCGACTCCATTGTTCCCATGGCCTACGGAAACCTGGCACTCGACCTGATCCTCAAGGGAATACACGGACGCCTGGTAATTCTTAAGAATGGACGCTACGACAATATCCCGGTGGATATCGTAACAGCCACCAAAAAACTTGTGGATGTGGAGAAACACTACAACACCAAAAGGCTGCGTCCGGTATACGAAAGCTTTATTGACAAACCACTGTTCCTGATCTAATTTCTTCTCAGGGCCTCTGGCAACAATTCATCCCTCACCCATTTGAACTCCGGTTCAAAGGTGAGGGATTTTCTGTAGGTGGCAATGGTGAATGAATTCCTGTCAAGGTATTGATAACCCTTGGCAAGCCCCACCAGGGTATTCAGGTAAAGCCATCTGAACCTAGGTTGCATATCCTGTTCAAACAATTGTATGGCTCGCTGGTAGGCTTCAACCGCACCCTGTTTGCTCCCCCCAAAAGTTGATGGGGTATAAAACAGGGAATTACCTCTTTCCATCCATGCAGCAGGATTGAGTGAATCAGCTTCAATGGCATTGTCAATAGCTCTGTAACTGCGCGGCCCAAGCCTAATTGCTGCAAGGGGACGTAACGAAATTCGAAACCCCAGAAAAGCACCCTGCAATGCATAGGCCTTAGACAAATATTGCTGATCCCTGAACAATACTTCAAGTTCTTCTTCTGCCTTGTCCAGGTGAAAACGGGCTTTTCGCGTATCCTCATCCAGAGAAAAGGCAATTAAACCATACCTTGCCAGCAATAAACCGTACAATACAGCGGATGAAGGCTGCTGACGATAGTATCGCTCCATTTCAGCAACAGTTCGCTCCCAAAGGGGAATATCTCCGGTTACAAAACTCTGATATATCCTGTTTTCCAATGCTTCAAACCGTGGTGAATTTGCTGAACATGCCTGCGGATTTGCAACAGAGAAAAGTGCAAGACCTATAAACAGAACGATCCCTTTCTTCATGAAAATTCTTTTTTACTTATTTATCAATAACCCTGCCTTTCCAGGTGGTGGTCTTCCTGTACTGATCTTTTGCCGCCTTTACAATCACAAATAAAAATGCAATTTGTTGTAATGGAGCCAGAATAACATTGAGCAGCACATTTTGCCGGCTCTGCAATGACACCACCACTCGTAAAACTACAACCATTGCCAGGTAAACAACACTAAAAAATGCAGGTAGCCCGGCTAATACAGCAAAAAAACCAAAAGTTGTAATAAGCCCGTAAATAAACGTGAGTAGCTTGCTTCCGCCAAAGAAATGAAATACACTTCTTCCCAAGCCCTTAACGGCCTCACCCCATGACTGGTACATCCGGCAATTTACCTGGCGATTGCCCAGCATGGTGTGTACCCTGAAGCCTTTTTCCTTCATATACCTGAAAATCATAATGTCTTCCACATTGCTATGCCTCATAGCCTTATGGAAGGTTTCATTATGATACACACTGCTGCGAAAGAGCATAAACTGGCCGTTGGCAGCCGAAAATGAAGCCCATGAAGATATCCTGGTAAACACCAGTGGAAGCAGGGAAACCAGGATCTGATTGATATGAGGAACAATCAGCCATTCTCCCAGGCTGTGAAAATTTTGTTTTGGGAACATGGAAAAGAGATCCAGGTCATGCTTTTTCATGTGAGCCACGGCATTTTTTATCAAACCCTTTTTAATATTTACATCTGCATCCAGATACAACAAATACTCACCCGTGGCGTGCAACGAAAGCCTGTGACATCCATGATTCTTCCCAAGCCACCCCTGGGGAAGCTCGCCTCCTTTCAATACCTGTACCCTTGGGTCTTTATCCGCGTATTCCATTGCTGCCTGCCAGGTATGATCCTCTGACAGGTCGTCGTAAACCCATATCTCAAGGTTGGAATAATCATGCGTCAACAGATCATTCAGGATATTCCCAATATTCTTTTCCTCATTTCTTGCAGGAATAAGCACGGAAACCAGGGGTTCTTCCTCCAATACTCCAGGACGCAACCATTGCCGGGTAAATAAATTTACCATTGCCACCAGCAATCGCAAAGTGGTAAAAAGCAATACAAACCAGGCCAGATATGTCATTTATGAATGCTCTTTTGTTTTTCCAGGCAACGCTGAAAGAAATCGTTGTATACCTCTTCCAGCTTTTGAGGAATCATCTGTTTTTCAGAATCAGGACTATAAAGGTATTGATAAAGTGTGGGCTTTGAGTGGGAAAAGTAATCCAGCAAATGGGCAACCATAACAATCTGAACTTTGTCTTCTTTCCCTTTCAGGATCCTTGTCCATCCATTCTGGAAGACCTGAGGTTGATCATACTGAGAAGAAATTTCCCCTTGCGGAAAGATCAGCAGCAAATTGGAAGGATCCTGCAACAAATTGCCTGCATAATCCAGGCTTTCAAACATCGACTTATGGTTTCGTCTGATGGAAAAGGCCCCCAATTTGCAGAGGAACTTTCGTTTCTCCAGCTGTTCCTCCAGCATCATAACATGAAACTTTCTTTTGAATAATCCCTGGTTAAGCCGCAACAACCAGAAGCCATCCCACCAGCTTATATGATTTGACAACACCAGCAAAGGCTTGTTCTGGTCATGAAACTCTCCAATGATCCTGCTCGCCTTGAAATTCCGGCGAAAAGCAAAGGAAAGCCAGAGACCAAACAGGCTTTCAAAAAATCCGGAGTGGTTTGCATGAATCATTCCATATTAGCTTAACAAGAGGTTTAACGCGGCAAAAAATCCCATTTGAATAAAAAACAATGC
>SLIL01000331.1 GCA_007135645.1 Bacteroidales bacterium | reverse complement strand
TCATCCCCCTTTCAGGGGCGCCCTCGTTTGGGACTGCAAAGGTAAAGACTTTTTTTAGTTTGACAAGAAAAAAAATGAAAAAAATTGTTTTTTCTGCAAAGTGGCTGATTGTCCGTGGTTTATCACTGCAAATTAGTATCACAAACCCTCCTTTCATCAAATTCACAACCCCAAATCAGCTGGCATTTAGTCTTTTATCATTGCTTTCAAATAACGTTGCCCGCTTTTTGCGGACTGCAAAGGTAGATGGTTTTTGCAAATGTCCAGGTAAAAATTAAACTTTCCGATTTTTACCGCAAAAGGGAAGTAAAGGTACTAAAAAAAACTTTATGACGGAAAATTTTAAGAAAAATGAAACACTTTTTTTAAAGTGTCTAAGGATTAATTCTTTACCGTACTGATCCTTACTCTTGAATCAGAACTTTCTTATCCTTCTTTACAGCATTCTATTCTGTAAGTTCCTTGACAATCTCGCCGATACCCACACCTTCTGCTTCTGCTTTATAATTCCTGACAACCCTGTGCCTTAGAATTGATTCTGCAATGGCATTGACATCTTCAATATCAGGTGAGTATTTTCCATTGATGGCAGCATGGCATTTGGCCCCGATGATCAAATATTGTGATGCCCTCGGACCTGCACCCCAATGGATATATTCCCTTGCAAACTGATTGGAAAGTTCTGAAGAAGGTCTTGTGCGTGAGGCAAGCCTTACGGCATATTCAACCACATTATCGGGCACAGGAACCTTTCTTACCAATCCCTGAAAATAGATGATATCCTTAGCAGTAAGTATTTCCTGAAGTTCTGCTTTTTTATCTGAGGTGGTATTCTTTACCACCATCACTTCTTCATCAAAACTTGGATAATCGAGCCATACATTAAACATGAACCGGTCCAGCTGGGCCTCGGGCAATGGATAAGTACCCTCTTGCTCAATGGGGTTTTGTGTTGCCAGCACGAAAAAAGGATCATCCAGCTTATAGGTTACACCGGCTGCCGTAACAGATTTTTCCTGCATGGCTTCCAGCAGGGCAGATTGTGTTTTAGGAGGAGTACGGTTTATTTCATCAGCCAGGATAATGTTTGCAAATACCGGCCCTTCAATAAACCTGAAGTTTCTTGCTTCATCCAGGATCTCGGTTCCAATAATATCTGAGGGCATCAGGTCGGGAGTAAACTGTATTCTGTTGTACTTAAGGCCAAGAGTCTGGGCGATGGTATTCACAAGGAGTGTTTTTGCCAGACCAGGCACACCAACCAGAAGACAATGCCCTCTGCTGAAAATTGAAATGAGCACCTTTTTAATAACCTCATCCTGCCCTACAATAACCTTTGCTATTTCTTGTTTTAACTGCAGGTATTTTTCAGCAAAAGCATCCAGAGCTTCCACATCTGATTTAAAATCCATAATATTTCTGGTTTAAGAAGAATCGAAACATAATTCATTAATAGGCTGCACTGATATTTTCAACCCAGGGGGAAGTAAAACTACAGCTCTGAAACTCTTCGTTGATGATAATAAACGTGGAACCGATCCGATTGTTGACCCATTTCCTGACCATATTCCTTTTCTTTTCATTGAGGGCCAGTTGCTGAATAAAATCGTAATCACCTTCCAGGGTTGCGGGGTGTGCTTCAATTCTGTGATTTACCTTAACAATCCTGAATGCCTGCCTGCCTTCTTCAGTAAGCATGGGTTGGGGTCTGGTTATCTCACCTATATCCAGATCGTCAATGGCAAAAAACAGGTTGGGATCAATTTCATCGTTCTTAAACCGGGTAGTATTGGTATATGGATTGATCATAATTCCCCCACTGATCCTACCTGGATCATCAGAATACTTAAGTGCTGCTTCCCTGAATGTGATCTCTTCATTCATAATGGCAGTCCTGACACTATCCAGTTTGCTTCTGGCCCGTGAAAGCTGCAAAGGGGAAACTTTGGGTTGCATAAGGATATGCCTGACATTGATCTGTTCCCCTCTTCTTTCGATCATTTGAATGATATGAAACCCTGCCTGTGTTTCAATAATCTCTGAAACCTCACCTGGCCTGAGGCCAAAAGCGGTAGCTTCAAATTCGGTATAAAGCTCACCTCTTCCATAGAAACCCAGTTCTCCTCCTCTCCTTGCTGAGCCCGGATCTTCCGAATAGAGAATAGCCATGGTAGAAAAGCTTTCACCCTTGAGTATCCGCTCTCTTATCTCATTGAGCCGACCTTGTGTTTCAGCGATTTCTTCGGGATCTATTTCGGGTTTAATAACAATCTGCTTCAGTTCAACTTCACTATCTACAATAGGAATACTATCAGGATGCAGGTTATTAAAGAAACGTCTTACCTCAGCGGGGGTAACCCTAACATTGCGGGTAATTCTTGATTCCATTAACTGACTGAGCTCTTGTTCTCTCACCATTGGACGGAACTCATCTTTCAGCTCGTCAATGGTTTTTCCATAATACGCCTCCAATTGCTCTCTGGACCCGATCTGCTGGATAAAGAACCGCAGTCTGCGATCGAGCACCTGCTCCACCTGCATATCTGATATTTCTACACTATCAATGATGGCCTGATTGAAAAGCAGTTTCTGGTAGAGCATCTCATCAAGAAGTTCGCACAGAGCATCGCCCCTGAACGTGATTCCCTGCGATTCGAGCTGTCGCCTTTGATTATGAAGGTCAGACCTGAGAATGGCACTGTTTCCAACAACGGCTACAACCTGATCTATTACAGCGGCATCCTGGGCCGTGGTTTTTTTTACCAATGGAAAAATTAAAACTGAACTCAGTACTAAAACTTTAATTAGATTCATGCGATTGATTTTTGTTTGCTTGTATAAAAGCACCTGCATTTAAGAACCAGACAGAAATTTCAGGATTTAAAACAGGCGATACTGATTTAATTCTTTCTCAAAACGTGCCAATGCTTCAGAAAATCTCAAAAGCACCAGCACCAACAGCATCCATAAACAACTTTTGCCGGTATTCATTAATAAGGGTTTGTTTTCTGTGGTTGAGAATGATTGCTTTAATATTTTCTTCCTGGAAGGTAAGCGGTGATGCACTGCCTTCCAGCCTGTAATCTCTTATGAATAAGAAATAACGGTAATACTGATCATTTAGTTCAACAAACCTGTTGTTGCGTAAAAAACTCTCGTGATTGGAAGGATTAAGAGGCACCTCCCTGAGGATATCGGTAAAAATGAACCATGCATCTGGCTCAAGAAAATAGGCTGCTGCATGATTGATACAATACTCCTCAAGCCTTTCCATATCCTCTTCATCATCAGATCTGATCAATCTTCTTACCTGGTTGATATTGGGTGCGTCAACAGGGAGCTTTACAAAATTTACCCTTACGATATGGTCTCTCAGCTTAAACTCGTTCTGATGCCTTTCATAATACTCCTCCAAAAGCTCAGGAGTTATAACAGTGTCTAGTTTTTGAGTGATTAACTCATTCTCAAAAGCAAAAATATAGAGTGAATTCCGGTAGTCTTCAATCTTTCTTTCAAAGTTTATCATTTCAGAATTCAGATTGGCCTGGGCCTGATAAAGAAAGATCTGCTGGCGTATCCAGTTATCGATGTATCTTTTTACAATAACAGCACTGTCTGCTGATGATATTCCAGGTGCTACCAAACCTTCCAGATCAGACTTATACAAGTACTTACCGTAAACCCTGGCAATCCGTTCATCTCCTCTTCTTGAATCAATGAGATGACAGGAAGAAAAGAAAGAAAGGATAAACACCAGCAGTAAGACACCCGGAATACTGCTTTTTTTCTTATTAATAATCTGATCAGGCATGGTTTTGATCTTTATCTGTTTGTATTCATATATTGCAAAGCATCACGATTAATGGTCACCGTATATCGTTGCCTTAACTCTTCAACCCACTGTTTTTCGAGGTAATTCTGGTAATCTGCAATAACCAGACCTCTAATCTCACTGAGTTTTTTGGGTTGGGCCGGTAAAAAGTCATTGACCAGTACAACAACATAATTTCCGTTTTCAGGGATCACCCGGCTAACTCCTGCTTTTTGACTAAGCTGAGCAGAAACCGGCATATTATTTATTTCAAAGATGCCTTTCTGAGCTGAAACTTCAAGCTGTGATTCCTGATTAAAGTTTTCCATGAGCTGCTCGTGGGAAACATTTCTGCGATTTGCTCTTCTGATCTCTCTTCTGCCTGCCTTTGCTGCACTCTCTGAATTAAAAGTATAGATCACTGCATCAAAACGATCCTCCCACATATAATTGTTTATGTTATCTCTAAAAAACCGGTTAAGCCCTGCAGTATCCTGCATAGCCTTGCCCCATACTTTCTGGTCGGTAAGCTCGAATAACAGAATACCGTCATGGTATTCATTCATAATTTTGCGGAATTCGGGATACTTTTCCGGCAGCTGTGTTTCTTCCCAGTCGAGGATTTGCTGATTCTTGAAATTGGAGTACATGGTGTTGACATAGGTCCTGATAGCTTCGGGAGAACGCATAGCCTGTGATTTATGCAGGTAATCGGCGAAGTCGGCCTGCGAAAATGTTTTACCGGCAAAAGCAAATAATGCCTCAGTATTATCTTTCACAGACGACTTATCCCATCTGCCTTCAAATATCGATTCATCTACTTTTTCGAAAAAGACCTCCAGATTGTCAAGGTTCTCCTGAAAGTTGTATTCTTTTTTCAGCCTGTCAACAACCACCTGCTGGCTGAGGAAAGCCCGCGAGTCCCGGGAGATCATGTTTTTCAGCTCAGCACGAGCTTCATCTTCCTGTGGTCTTTGTTTTTCAAGGAGCTTAATAATATGCCAGCCATACTGGGTTAAAACAGGAGACGAGATCTCCCCTGGCTCAGAAAGATAAGAAATAGCCTTAATAAACTCGGGAACCATCCTGTTTGAGGTAAAAGCAGGAAACTCACCTCCTCTGCGAGCCGATGTCTGATCATCTGAAAATCGCTGGGCAAGAGATTCAAACTCTTCCCCTTGCTGAATCTTTTCATAGATTTCATCAATTTTTAACCTGGCCTGTGCCAACTGTTCTTCATTCGCATTCTGTGGAAGGTTAACCATGATATGGGCCACCCTGGCTCTTCCCATGGCTGGAATCCTGTCGGTCAACTTTATTAGATGATATCCAAAGCTGGTTCGCACCGGCATTGATACTTCATTGATTTCAAGCTGATAAGCTGCATTTTCGAAAGGGTAAACCATATGCAATACTGAAAAGTAGCCCAGATCGCCTGAGTTGCCTCTCATTGCTGGCCGGTTTGCTGTTGCAGGCATACCTTTGGCGGAAGGATCATCGGAGTAATCCAGTGCCAGTTTTCCAAAATCTTCTCCTGCAAGGATCCTCTCTCGTAATCCCATCAACTTATTCCAGACTTCCAGCGTATCTGACGGGGCAGCATGCTTTTCAATATTGATAAGAATGTGAGAAGCTCTCAGATCATATTGCATTCTTTTATAGGCCTCATCCAGCAATTGCTGCGATACATCCTGGTCGGTAAGGTATGGTTGTGCAAGTTGCCTGCGATAGCCATCCAGTTCGCTGATAAAGGTGGCATGAGTATCAAGACCCAGCTGCAAGGCCTCGTATACTTTTAAATTAAAGTTTACAAACAATTCAAGATATTCTTCAATGGATTTGGGATCCATTACCTGTGGATTCAGGTTGTTCTTCGTGTAAACATATTCAAACTCCGATATCGTAATTTCTCTTCCGTTAATTCTCAATAACACCGGATCTTTTTCTCCTCCCTGGCTGATTAAAGGTAACAAAACAGGAAAAACCAGAACCACAATCAGAAAAATAACTTTTTTGTTCATATGTATTTACTTTTTTGGCTTATGAACAGCCCTGAATAATTATAGATAAGTATTTGTTTTGTATGAATTGTCCCGGTTAATGAATTCTATGTGCTTTCACAATTACTATAACTTACGTGCTAAAGGATTATTTTACAAACCTTGAAACAAATTACTGAGAACTTGATTGCCACAAGCTGTATTTTCATTCCTGAAGCCACTTTTTTATCTTGAATAATTGGGTGCCTCCCTGGTAATGGTAACATCATGCACATGGCTTTCTCTGATACCTGCGTTGGTAATACGGATAAACTGTGCTTTTTTAAGGCTTTCGATATCCATTGCTCCACAATAACCCATTCCGGCTCTGAGGCCACCAACCATTTGATGGATCACCTCAGACAAGGTTCCTTTGTAGGGTACCCTGCCCACAATACCTTCGGGCACCAGTTTCTTTACATCATCTTCCACATCCTGAAAGTATCTGTCTTTTGATCCCGATTGCATGGCTTCAACAGAACCCATGCCCCGATAGGTTTTATATTTTCTTCCTTCAAAAATGATTGTCTCACCTGGCGATTCTTCTACACCTGCAAACTGTGAGCCTGCCATTACTGAAGAAGCACCTGCTGCAATGGCTTTTACAATATCGCCGGTAAATCTGATCCCGCCATCTGCAATTACCGGAACCCC
>SLIL01000363.1 GCA_007135645.1 Bacteroidales bacterium | reverse complement strand
TTTTTTTTTTTTTTTAGCTTTTAACAATATCAATAATATAGTGAATTAGGGTCAGTAAAATAGCAGCTTTCAAAAAACCAAAATCAAAAGATAAAACATAACTGGTAATAAAGACAATAGCACCGTGATACCAAAGATACAGGGTAAAAACCTTACTATCTTTTTTATCGCACCAGCTTTGTGGTTGGAGTATAAAATCAGATAGCAAATGAGCTATTAATTGCAGGATTATTAATTGTGTGACTATCATTGTATTGTGCTTTCAAAAAAGATTACTGCTTTTTCGATGGAGAGCCAACCTGCTGCAGTGGAATGTTGACTAATGGTTGATTGATATTTATTAAGCTTTTGAGAAATTTCCTTTTCACTTAAACCAAGCAATTTGTAATATATAATCTCACTTTGTTTTGCCGAACATTTTGAAACTATAGTATCCAGTAATGAAAAAATCGTATCAAACTGTTCTTGTAATTTTTTATTGTTTGAACAAAAAAACATAGTATTTTTAATAACTATTTTCTGCTTATCATAGGTGGAAAGATTTTTTATTGTTCTTCCCGATAAGTAAATTGCTTCCCCGTCAATAATACCTTTTTCAGGGTCTATTTTTTCGAGAGGAGCAATTGCAACAGCAAGTCTAATACCATGTTCATAGAAATATTTTAAACGAACCCTCTTTTCCTTTTTTTTGTTAAATTCAAATTTTTTTATATAAGTTTTAAGTATAAGAGCTATCCTTAAAGCATATTTTGGTGATTTTAACGCACACTCAATATAATCACCTTGAACTAACCTCCCGTAAAATGAATACGTTTTATACTTATTTGTTAAGTCAAGTAGTAATTCTTTTATGCCAGTTTCAAGCTTCCTCTTTTCTTCCCCCAATAAAGAAGTATAAGAGATAACATCGGCTGAAACAGTAGAGTAATTCATAAAAAAATATTTATCGGCAAATATACTGATAATTCCATTTTATCGGTAAAATAACTGATGATTTTTAATTAAAATAATCCAATTTTTCGTTTGAGAGCAATTTTTTTCATAAACCTGCCATCCGGCAATCATTGAGCGGGATAAAATGACGCATTTTCAGCAGCAGCGGGGTTTTATCACCCATTACCCAATATTGTCCTCCCCCAAACGCCGGCACAAGCTGTGTGTAAAAAAGCTCGTTAAGCACGTTTCATTCTCCCAAATGATACCAAAGAAGGTGGGTCCATCCAAAAACATTGCAATAGTTTTAGCGGGCAATCGTGATTTTTAGACAAAAAATTCTTTCAGGAGTGTTACTTTTGCATATTTACAACTATGAGTCCACAACGAAAAGTACAATACCCCCCTACCCCCTATGAGGGGGAGCTCGCAACCTATTGAATTTATGTGAGTTACAAAGGGCTGTTTTTTCAATAGCATTAAAATATGACTTTTCAAAGTGCACTCAACTACAGAATCTTAAACTCTATGCATAATCACACAGAACAGCAGCAACTGATCACCCGGCTTTTTCAAAACTGGAGCAATGAAGAACCTCTTGACATACAAGCCTTGCCCCCTTCAGGCTCCGACCGCAAATACTTCAGGATCAGCTACACGAAAGGAACCGTAATAGGGGCCTACAATCCTGTAAAACAGGAAAATCATGCTTTCCTGAGCTTTACCAGGCATTTTCACGAAAAAGGACTTCCCGTGCCTGAGATCCTGGCTGAAGACCAGGAAAATTTTGTGTACCTGCAGGAAGATCTTGGCGACACCACCCTCTTTTCCCTGCTGCCACACAGCCGCGAGCAGGTTTTATTTGAGGATTCCATCGTGGATCTTTACAAAACTATTCTTGACCAGCTGCCCCGCTTTCAGATCATGGGTGCCCAGGGACTCGATTTTTCCGCCTGCTTCCCACGCCATGCCTTTGACCGAAACTCCATGATGTGGGATCTGAACTATTTTAAATACTATTTCCTGAAACTGGCAGGCATCCTTTACGACGAGCAAAAACTGGAAGATGATTTCCAGGCATTCTGCGATTATCTGCTGGAGGCCGACAGCACCTATTTTCTCTACCGTGACTTTCAGTCGCGCAACATCATGATCCGCAACTGCAAGCCCTATTTTATCGATTATCAGGGCGGAAGAAAAGGCGCCCTGCAATACGACATTGCTTCGCTGCTATACGATGCCAAGGCCAACATCCACCCCCGGCAAAGGGAAGAGTTGCTGGATTATTACATCCAGGCCGTAAAACAGCACATCAGCATCGATGAGCAAAAGTTCAGGGATCATTTTTACGGATTCGTGATCATTCGGATCATGCAGGCCATGGGGGCTTACGGATTCAGGGGGTTTTATGAAAAGAAAGCCCTGTTTCTGCAGAGCATCTTCTATGCCAAACGCAACCTGCACTGGTTGCTGGAAAACAACAAAGTACCCCAGCATGTACCCTACCTGCGGCATATCCTTTACGAGATTATCGCTTCGCCTGCCCTGAAAAAATATGACAAGCCATCATCGGGGCTAAAGGTGAGCATCCGGAGTTTTTCTTACAAAAAAGGGTTTCCGGTGGATGAGTCGGGCAATGGAGGTGGATTTGTGTTTGATTGCCGAAGCCTTCCCAATCCCGGGAGGGAACAGGCCTATAAGAAACTCACCGGAAAGGACAGCACAGTGATTGAATATCTTGAAAAAGAACCAGCTGTGAAGGATTTTCTGGAGGACACCACCAGCCTGGTTGAAAAGTCTGTCAGAACCTATCTCGACAGGGGATTTACCCATCTGATGGTTTGCTACGGATGCACCGGGGGCCAGCATCGCTCGGTTTACAGTGCAGAGCGCCTGGCAGAACATTTGAGCAGGCAATATGATGTAACCATCGACCTGCAGCACAACGAGCAGTTGTCATGGCCCTCATAAACAGGATCAGCAAGCAGCAACCAAATTGGCAAAGAATATCAGGAAAGAACTATTAGATAGCTCCCCATGTCGAAAAAGATCTGTAAAAGAGGGAAAGATGAGCGCCCAAAGAAGGGCAACTATACCTGCAAAAAATGCGGGCTTGCTGCCATGAAAGAAAAGCACCTTTGCAAACCCAAAGAAAACTAACACTATGCACACAGCCATGATCTTTGCTGCCGGTCTGGGTACACGCCTGAAGCCTCTTACCAACGACAGGCCCAAAGCACTGGTGAATTTCTGCGGAAAGAGCATGCTGGAAAGAACGGTGGAAAGGCTGGAATCCTTTGGGTTTACCCGTTTTGTGATCAACATCCATCATTTTCCCCAATTGATGCGCGAAGCCATTTCAAAGCTCCAAAAGCCTGGACGCGGGCTCATCATCTCTGATGAAAGCGAAATGCTCCTTGATACCGGCGGGGGATTGAAAAAAGCCCTGGAAGGGATCCAGACCAAAGATCCTGTTTTGCTGCACAATGTGGATGTGATTTCCAATATCAACTTTCACGACATGCTTCGTTTTCATCAGCAGCAAGGAGCCATTGCCACCCTGGCAGTTAGTCAGAGGGAAACGGCAAGGTATTTCCTCTGGGATAAAAAGCTGTTGTGTGGCTGGGAAAACATCAAAACCGGTGAGCAGATCCTTTGCCACGGGAGTGAGGGCAAACCCGAAAGAAAAGCTTTCAGCGGGATACAGATTGTAAGTCCTGAGTTCATAAATCTCATTGAAGAAACGGGTAAATTTTCCATTACCCCACTGTACCTAAGGCTTGCGGTAAAGCATAAGATCGCTGCCTACGAGCACGACCCCGCATTCTGGGCCGATCTGGGCAGCATAGAAAAACTACAAAAGGCCGAAAAGCTGTTTCAATCTTTTACCTAACCCATTTGACCAACTATAAACTATGAATAGCTTTCTTAATGATGTGGCAAGCCTGATCCTGAAAAACCATGAAAAAGATCTTTTTCATGTGTGCATTGTGACCCCCAACCGAAGGTCAGGACTTTTCCTCAAGAAAGCATTTGCACACCAAACCGGTCAGCCGCGCTGGGCACCCGATATCCTGAGCATGGAAGAGTTTGCAGAATCAGTTTCGGGATTTAAGATCCAGGAACCGGTGGAGCTGATCCTTGATTTCTACAAAACCTATGCTGACAGCGAACAGGATCGGGCAGAATCCCTGGAGGAGTTTCTCAGGTGGGCACCTATGCTCCTGAGGGATTTCAACGACATTGATGCCCATATGACCGAGCCCCGCAAAATATTTGAAAATACTACGGATGTAAGGCGCATAGAATCCTGGAACCCCGATGGTGCTGCTGCATCGGATTTTCAAAAGAAATACCTGGCCTTTTTCAATAAGTTTTCAAGCTGGCATAGCACCCTTGCCTCCTATCTTGCCAGCAAGCAGACCGGATATTCGGGACTGGTGTATCGCAAAGCCGCTCAAAACATAGCAAATGAACGTTTCAGCTACCCCTGTTTTGTGTATTTTGCCGGGTTCAATGCCCTCTCCCAGGCTGAAGAAGTGATGATTCGCACACTGGTGAAAAGAAAAGCAGCCACCATACTCTGGGATACCGATCAATACTACACAGACAACCCCAATCATGAGGCGGGTTATTTTTTCAGGAAATACAAAAAAAACTGGAATCTGCCTGAATTTCAGTTTTATGGTGATCATTTCAGCCAGGTAAAAAAGAAGATCCATATTTACGGGGTGGCAAAAAATGTGAACCAGGCGAAGCTTGCTGCCAATATCGTGGCCGGCTTTCCCGCAGAAAGCTTCACGGATCATCAAACCGCCATCGTACTGGCCAATGAAGAATTGCTGTTGCCCATGCTCAACTCCCTGCCCGAGAATGTTGAAAAGGTAAATGTAACCATGGGCCTGCCCATAAGGAAAACCACTGTTTACGCCCTGTATGATGCGCTGTTTCAGTTGCACATTACCACGGCACGCATGAAGAATGACCGTGAAGGAATGGACTCTGTTTTCTATTTTAAGGATATTGTACGATTTTTCAGGCATCCGGCCATTGCCATGATTGTGGAGTTGCATGCCCGCGATTTCTCCGTAGAGAGTTTTGTGAGAAATATTTTTGAATCCCGTAACGCATTTCTCAAACCGGCAAAGCTGGCCGGATTGTCCGGGCAGGAGCAGCTTTTTTCAGAGCTTTTCTTCCCTTTCCTGGAGGGCTTTGCAAGGAGTCCGGAAAAGATCGTACCTGCCCTGCTCAACCTGGGCTCTTTGCTGGAGGCTACATATCTTGATAAAGCTGCGGCAAAAGGTGTATCCATAGAAAACACATCATGGTTTACAGATTTCGAAACCCTGTATTCCTTCAACAAAACGGTGCGCAAGCTGGGGCAGTACATCTCTCAATCTGAACATCTCCAAAACCTGAGAGTCATTTACATGCTTTTCCAGGCCATTGCCCGTGAATCGAAGTTGACCCTTTCCGGTGAGCCGCTTGCCGGGTTACAGATCATGGGGATGCTTGAAACCCGGTGCCTGGACTTCAAAAACCTGGTGATCCTTTCGGCCAATGAAGATATCCTGCCCACTTCCAAAAGCAATACGTCCCTGATCCCATTTGATGTAAAAGGTTATTTCGGATTGCCCCTTCAAAGGGAAAAGGATGCCATTTTTGGATACCATTTCTACAGGTTGCTGCAGAGAGCTGAAAACATCCACATCATTTACAACACCCAAACCCAGGATATGGGCAGCAGCGAAAAAAGCAGGTACATTACCCAGCTGCAAATGGAAATGCCAGCCTGGAACCCCAGGATCCAAATCAGTGAACAAATTGTGCCCCTTCCTTCAGCCAGCCAGGGCAGTGCCGACGACATCATCATAAGCAAAGATGAACACATTATGGATAAGCTGGAGAAGATCAATCAAAAGGGCTTCTCCCCTACTACCCTTCACCATTTTATCCGGTGCTCCCTGTTTTTCTATTTCAGGCATGTGGCCGAAATACAGGAAACCATTGTTCCGGAAGAAACCATACAGGCCAACACGCTGGGCTCGGTCATTCACCAGGCACTGGAAAAGCTCTACCAACATGAGAACCTTCATAATCAGATTGTAAACACCGGGCATATTAAATCCATGCTCGCCCGCACCGACCAGGTTATTCAGGAGTGTTTTGAGGATGTTTACAAAGGTGGCGATATCACCACCGGGAAAAACCTGCTGCTGGTAAGGGTGGCCAACCGGTCTGTAAAAAACTTCCTGTACCTTGAGAAGAAGCTTATCGAACAACTGGCTGAAGAAGGGCAATCCCTGCTTTACGTTGCATCAGAAGAAGAGATGAAGGAAAGTATCACCATGCAGCTCAATGGCAGGGAGGCAAAACTGGTATTCAGGGGTTTTGCCGACCGTATCGACAAAATCGGAAACCAGCTGCGGGTTATTGATTACAAAACCGGGATGGTAAAAAAGGACGAACTGAGCTTTAAAGACTGGTCAAGGATTACCGAAGATCCCAATCTGGGCAAGAGTTTCCAGCTTTTGATGTATGCCATGCTTTATAAACTCAAACATGGAATGCCGGAAAACCTCACCCCCGGCATCATCT
>SLIL01000248.1 GCA_007135645.1 Bacteroidales bacterium | reverse complement strand
TTTTCAGGCTTTTGCTTAGACAAAGCAATCAATACAAGGATGTGCTCATGCCAGGATACACCCACATGCAGGTGGCCATGCCCTCTTCTTTTGGATTATGGTTTGGAGCATGGGCCGAAAGCCTTGTGGATGACATACAACTTTTGCTGGCAGCCTACCGCATTACCGATCAGAACCCTTTGGGAACAGCTGCAGGCTATGGCTCTTCGTTCCCCATCGATCGTTGTCTTACTACTCAGCTCCTGGGGTTTAACAATTTGCAGGTAAATGCGGCCTATGCCCAGATCAGCCGGGTCAAAACAGATAAGACCGTTGCATTTGCCCTTAGCTCCCTGGCCCACACCCTGGCTAAAATGGCTCAGGATATCTGCTTGTTCAGCGGGCAGAACTATGGCTTCTTTTCCTTGCCAGATGAGTTTACAACAGGTTCGAGCATTATGCCTCACAAAAAGAACCCCGATGCCTTTGAGCTTATCAGGGCCAGATGCAACAAACTCATGGCACTACCCAATGAGATAGCTATCATAGCCAGTAATCTACCATCCGGCTATCATCGCGACTATCAACTGGTAAAACAAAGCATTATGAATGCCTTTGACGAGATCAGCCAGTGCCTGCAAATGACCATTATGCTCATGGAAAACCTTACGGTAAACAAGGAAATCATCCATGATCCCAGGTACGACTATGTATTTAGCGTGGAGAAGGTCAATAAACTTGTTGAGGAAGGAAAGTCTTTCCGGGACGCTTACAAAATGGTAGCGGAAGATATAAAAAGCGGGAACTACAGGGCCGACAGGAACATCAACCATACCCATGAAGGAAGCCTTGGAAATCTGCGCAATGATATGATCGAGAGGAAGCTGGAGGCAATTATGTACCAGTTTAACTTTATGAAGGCGGAAGTGGCTTATAAAACCCTGCTGGCAGAATAGCCTCCGGGTTATCTGTTATGTGGTGTTGGCGCTTGAAGGGTTTAGGTTATCCGGTTGTTGCGATTAACGTAGATAGTTTTGCTGAGGGCCGGGATACGTGGAAAAAAATAGTATTTTTGACAGCACCTGCTATAATCCGATACATGATTTCATCGTTATACATAGAATAATACCGCCATAACCGGCCAGAATAAGCGTAAACCAAACATACAGAGATATGAAGATTTTAATGACCTTTCTCGTTTTTTTATGGAGTATGGGAATTGGCTCTGCCCAGGTAAAGCCCATAGAGCTTTCGCATTATATTTTTCCCGATTTTACCAAAGGGAAAGTGATTTTCAAAGAGGGATCGCCCCGTGAAGCACAGCTTAATTATAACTCACTCACCCGCGAAATGGTATTTCATGATCGTGGGGAGATCCTTGCCATGTCGGAGGCTGATCTTGCCAGGGTGGATACAGTGATCATCGAAGGGAGACGGTTCTTCCTGATGGATGATAACTTTGTAGAGCTTGCCTATTCTGGTGTCAATGAACTCTATCTGGAGCACAGGTGTCGTGTGCTCCGTCCCGGGTCAAGGGGGGCCTATGGCACTGAGTCGCACAGCTCAGCCTCCACCTCCTATGCCTCACTGGTATCCGCAGGACATGTTTACCAGCTGGAGCTACCCGATGGTTACCAGGCCGATCCTTACCTGGTTTTCTTGGTAAAACGCGACGGTGAGCTCAACCGCTTTGCAAATATGCGCCAGCTAAGAAGGGCCTTCAGGGATCAGAGAGATGACATCAGATCCTTTACCCGTGAGCATGAGGTAAATTTCAATGAGGCCGAAAGCGTGGTAAAGCTGATCCGGTATCTGGAAAGCAAGGATTAAAGGTCCTTTCTAATCAAACTAAGCCTGATTGTAAAAGTATGCGCATAGATATCCTGACTATATTCCCCGAAATGTTTGAAGGCCCGTTCTCTCATTCCATTGTTAAAAGGGCAAAAGAAAAAGGGCTGGTGGAAATTCATCTTCATAATATTCGTGATTACGCCACCGATAAGCATCGCAGGGTAGATGACTACCCCTTTGGCGGAGGTGCCGGAATGGTAATGATGATAGAGCCGGTGCTCCATTGCGTTGATGCATTAAAAGCTCAGAGGGTGTATGATGAGGTGATATTTATGACCCCCGACGGCGAGCTGTTTGATCAACCCCTTGCCAATCAGCTTTCCATACAGGAGAATCTGATCCTGCTATGCGGGCATTACAAGGGGATTGATGAGCGTTTGCGCGAGCATGTCATCACCCGTGAGATCAGTATCGGGGATTATGTTTTATCAGGAGGGGAGCTGGCGGCAGCAGTGGTTGCCGATAGCGTGGTGAGGCTCATTCCCGGGGTACTGGGAGATGAAACGTCAGCACTTTCCGATTCTTTCCAGGATGGATTGCTCTCTCCTCCGGTATATACACGGCCGGCTGACTACAAAGGCTGGAAAGTGCCAGAAATTCTGCTTTCGGGACACGACCGCAAGATTGCCGAGTGGCGTCATGAAAAGGCGGTTGAACGCACCCAAAAAAGAAGACCCGGCCTACTGGATCATGAATAGGCCGGGTGTTTATGGTATCCTTTGGTGTTGAAAAAATCAGAACTTGTACCCCACGGTAAATTTCAGTACCCTGTTGTAAGCTTTGAAGTCTCCGTCTTCATCCAGGGTTGTTAATCCAAAATCATACCCGATGCTGGCCCTGAGGCCCATGGGCAGATTGATGCCGGCACCAACCACAAGGGCAAGGTCCATGGGGCGCAACCCTTCGGTATCTGATTCGGATTCGTCGTCAACCTTCACTGTATTGTTTAATAGCAATGATGCCTGGGGACCTGCATAAAAATGAATCAATGGAATTGGGCCGAATTTGGCCACTACTGGAATGTCAATATAGGTGGAAATGTTTTCAACTTCAAAGGTCATTCCCATAAAAGATTCCGACATTTGAAAACCTTTCTGCGAGAAATAAACCCCACCTTCCACAGCGGCAAGCCCCAAAAGGGACAACTCCAGAAAACCACCCACGTGAAACCCGGTGCGCATATCTACATCCTCTACATCATCTCCGGCTACCGTGGCAAAATTTAACCCTCCTTTCAAGCCATAGTTGATCTGTGATTGTGCTGTTTGAAACATGGTTAACCCTGCTATTACAGCCAATACCGTAAATAATCTGATTGTTTTTTTCATTTGTTTTTTATTTGGTTTGTAAATTAATAAATGATCTCTTTGCAAAGAGAATGATTAATTTGGTAGAATATTTCAGTTAATAATCTGGTGCTTTTATGTTGTTGTTTATTGCTATATTCTCTCCCGATGTTTGCAAAAATGTTCTATCAAAGCTAAGTAAAATATTATAAAGTGCAAAATAGTATTGATTTTTTTATTGACTCACTGTAAATTTTTTCACGCATCGGCCTGAAAATAAATTCGGATTATCTTTTTTTATTTCAATTATATTCTCTAACTTTGCACTCCGTTTTTTGGACGAGAAAATCATAATCTATTCATATTGAAAGCCTCCCGGGAGAGGCAGTACCTAAACGATTAAAATACTGTGTCATGAACAAGATGGAAATAATGAACTTCGTGCAGGATGTATTGACCGAGAAAAAAGAAACCCCTGCATTTAAAGCCGGCGATACAATTACTGTACATTATAAAATCAAGGAAGGTAATAAAGAACGTATCCAGCCTTTTCAGGGTGTTGTAATCCAGAGAAGAGGAAGCGGAGCTACCGAAACCTTTACGGTTAGAAAAATTTCAGGCAATATTGGTGTAGAAAGGATCTTTCCTACCAATTCACCCTTTATTGAGAAGATTGATCTTAATCGTCGTGGTGCTGTTCGCAGGGCAAGAATTTTCTACCTCAGGGCACTGCGTGGTAAAAAAGCCAGGATCAAGGAAAAAAGAATGTAAAAAATATATTCTTACATCGACTAAAAGCCATTGGATGCAAACCCAGTGGCTTTTTTTTTATAATTTCGCATACCTGTCTTAACACGATTCCTTTAGTACGCGAAAAAATAATTATAAACCCGCAAAACCCTTAAATCAACGATGAAAAAACTTATAGAATGTGTACCCAACTTTAGTGAAGGGAATGACATGGGTGTTATCAATCAGATCACCCGTACCATAGAAGAAGTAGATGGAGTAAAGCTTCTGGATGTGGATCCGGGCAAGGCCACCAATCGCACTGTGGTTACATTTGTTGGCACACCCGATGAAGTAATAGAGGCTGCTTTTCGTGCTGTTAAAAAAGCATCCGGCCTCATTGATATGAGCAAACACAAGGGGGAGCACCCCCGCATGGGAGCCACCGATGTGTGTCCCCTGGTGCCGGTAGCCAACATTACCATGGAAGAAACGGTTGAATATGCCCGCAAGCTTGCCAAACGTATTGGTGAGGAACTTGATATCCCGGTGTATTGCTATGAGAATGCTGCCTTTGAACCCAAACGGCGCAATCTTGCCAACTGCCGCAGTGGCGAATACGAGGGGTTGCCTGATAAACTAAAGAACCCGGAGTGGAAACCCGATTTCGGCCCTGCTAAATTCAATGCCAGGAGCGGGGCAACTGCCGTTGGTGCCCGCGATTTCCTGGTAGCCTATAACATCAACCTGAACACAACCTCTACACGCCGTGCCAATGCCATTGCCTTTGATGTGCGCGAAAAAGGCCGGGTGAAAAGAGAAGGAAACCCCATTACCGGAAAAGTTGTTACCGATGAAAAGGGAGAGAAAGTATGGATCCCCGGCACCCTGAAAGCGGTAAAAGCCATCGGCTGGTTCATTGAAGAATATGGGATTGCCCAGATATCAATGAATCTTACCAATATTTCTGTAACTCCTGTGCACGTGGCCTTTGATGAGGTAGTACAAAAAGCTGCTGAACGTGGCATCAGGGTTACCGGTTCAGAACTTGTGGGGCTGGTGCCGCTGCAGGCTCTCGTTGATGCCGGAAAGTATTTCCTGCGCAAGCAGCAACGTAGTGTTGGGGTTTCGGAAGAAGAGCTTATAAAAATTGCCGTGAAGTCCATGGGGCTTGATGATCTCAAACCTTTCAATCCAAAGGAAAAGATTATCGAATACATGATTGCTGAGCAGGAAGGCAAAAAACTGGCCGATATGAATCTGCAGGAATTTGCTGACGAAACAGCCAGCGAATCCCCCGCTCCTGGTGGTGGATCTATCTCTGCATACGTGGGGGCCCTGGGAATATCGCTTGCCACCATGGTGGCCAATCTTTCTTCTCACAAAAGAGGCTGGGACGATCAGTGGGAGTTCTTTGGCAACTGGGCCGAAAAGGGCCAGGCGATTAAAGATGAGCTGATGTTCCTGGTGGATGAAGATACCCGTTCGTTTAACCGTATCATGGATGCTTTCGGCCTTCCCAAATCAACCGATGAAGAGAAGAGGGCACGCAAAGAGGCCATCGAGCAGGCGACTAAATATGCCATTGAAATTCCTTTCAGGGTATTGCAGAAAGCCTATGAAAGCTTTGATATCATTGAAGAGATGGTAGAACGGGGGAACCCCAATTCGGTAACAGATGCCGGGGTAGGGGCCTTGTGTGCCCGCGCGGCTGTTATGGGAGCCTTCATGAATGTGAAGATCAATACGGCCGACCTGGAAGATAAAAAGTTTGCACAGGACATCATTGCCCGTGGGCAGGAGATTCAGGATATGGCCATTAAACGGGAACAGGAGATCCTGAAAAAAGTAGAAGCTAAAATTTCGTAATACATGGTTGATATTGTATCGCCCGCATTAATCATAGACGAGGATAAATGCCGCCGTAATATCAGGCACATGGCCATTAATGCCGCCGGATCAGGTGTGATGTTCAGGCCCCACTTCAAAACCCACCAGAGTATAGAGGTTGGGCGCTGGTTCAGAGAAGCCGGGGTTGACAAAATTGCTGTTTCCTCTTTGTCGATGGCCGAAGAGTTTGCACGTGATCAATGGGCTGATATCATGGTGGCATTTCCCGTAAATATCCGTGAGATAAAACGTATCAATAAGCTTGCTTCAGAAATAAACCTGAGTATTCTTATTGCCGACCCCGCAGTGCTTCCCGTTCTGGAACAGGAGCTGGCTTTTTCTGCAGGGTTTTATATCAAGGTGGATGCGGGCAACCGTCGCAGCGGGTTTGAGCCTGAAGATATCGTGGGTATTGATGAGCTGATAAAAGAAGCAGAACGTGATAAAATGCTCCAGTTCAAGGGTTTTGTAGCCCATGCCGGACAAACCTACCAGAGTTTTTCGCTCAACGATGTTCATAAGATCTACAAAAAGTCGGGCCAGCAGCTGCTTTCACTTACCGAGCACTACAGACAAAAACATCCCGCAATACTGGCTTCATGGGGAGATACCCCCACCTGCAGCCTGATGAATGAGTTTCATGGCATGGATGAGATAAGGCCCGGCAATTTTGTGTTTTATGATCTGATGCAGTTTCATCTGGCTTCATGCGACTGGGACCAGATCGCTGCAGTGGTTGCAGCTCCCGTGGTTGCAAAGCAGAAAAAACGGGAAGAGATCGTTCTATACGCAGGAGCCGTGCACCTTTCCAAAGATT
>SLIL01000042.1 GCA_007135645.1 Bacteroidales bacterium | reverse complement strand
GATCTCTATATCGGTGGTTCTGAACATGCCACCGGTCACCTCATCTATTCCCGTTTCTGGAACAAGTTCCTGTTTGATATCGGGGTGAGCGTGAAGGAAGAACCCTTCAAGAAACTCATCAACCAGGGAATGATCCAGGGAAGGTCAAACTTTGTTTACCGTGTAAAAGGGTCCAACACGTTTGTGTCGCACAAGCTCCGCAAGCAATACGACACCATGCCGGTGCATGTGGATGTGAACATCGTGCACAACGACATCCTCGACCTGGAAGCCTTTAAGAAATGGAACCCCGAATACAAGGATGCAGAATTTATTCTTGAAGATGGCAAATACGTGTGCGGCTGGGAGATCGAGAAAATGTCAAAGTCTTTCCACAACGTGGTAAATCCTGATGATTTGATCCAGAAATACGGGGCCGATACCCTGCGGCTATACGAGATGTTCCTGGGACCCCTGGAGTATGCCAAGCCCTGGGATACCAACGGTATAGAAGGGGTGTTCCGGTTTATCAAGAAGCTGTGGAGGCTCTACCACAACGCCGGCAACGAGTTTGAAGTATCGGACGAAAAAGCTACCGCTGCCGAGCTGAAAACCCTGCACAAAACCATTAAAAAGGTAAGCGGCGACATCGAGAAGTTCTCGTTCAATACTGCCGTGAGCTCATTTATGATCTGTGTAAATGAACTCAACGACCTCAAATGCAACAAGCGTGAGATCCTTTCGCCGCTGGCCATCCTGGTTTCTTCCTTTGCCCCCCATATTGCCGAGGAGCTATGGCAGTTGCTGGGCAACAGAGAAAGCATTGTTCATGCCGGTTTCCCCCAATGGAACGAGGAGTATATTGTGGAGGATATGGTGTTGTATCCCGTTTCTTTCAATGGCAAAACCCGCTTTAAGCTGGAGCTCCCGGCAGGCAGCACCCCCCAGCAGGTGGAAGAGGCTGTGCTGAGTGCTCCCGAGGCTGAAAAATGGCTGCAGGGTAAGTCCCCCAGAAAGGTGATCGTGGTGCCCGGTAAGATTGTGAATGTGGTGGTTTAAGTCAGGAAGTCAGCATAATTTTTCTTGATTCAATTATTATCTTAATCGACCCAAGGTGCTGCCATTGGGCTAAATTGAGTTGGTCTTTCAGTTCGTTTGCTTTGTAAAAGTATTATTAAACAAAAAGGAATACAAATGGAAAGATTAGCAAACATACATCCCGGAGAGATTTTACTTGAAGAATTTTTACGTCCTCTTGGGATATCTGCATACAGACTTTCAAAAGACACTCAAATTCCACAGACCCGTATTTCACAAATAGTTAAAGGTAAGCGTAGAATAACAGCTGATACTGCACTCAGATTAAGTTCTTATTTTGGCAATTCAGCAAAGTTCTGGCTTGGGTTACAGGATGACTACGACATTGAAGAAGAAACTCAGGCTAAAAAGGATATTTTGACCAGCATCAGGAGAAATGCACCACACTACATGGGATGATCGATAAAGCGAATCAGTGTTTTACTTCAAAAAAACCAACCCAACTTATCAAATAATCTTTATATTTGCCGCAATTTATTTTGTGAAAGAATCATAATGCAGCAATAAGCATGGGAGACGGGGAGAATCTCCCTGATGATTCTGAAGAACAAAGAGTATCAGGATTTTATAGTATTGATTGTTAAACAAAAGGAACCAGCAATGAAAAAAATCAGTTTATTTTGGATGCTTCTTTCGGCAGCTTCTCTTGTCATTACCAGCGGGATACATGCCCAGGAAAGATCGGGCCTGGATTGGTCGCAATTTGATTTTGTATCGGGGGATGAAATTATTTTTGAAGACAACCAGGAAGGGGAGCGCAATGGCGAGTTTCCCAGCAAGTGAGACCTGTCCAATGGAACGGTTGAAAATGCCGTTTTAACCCCACCGGGGGGCATTTGGGCTACATGAAAAACATCAGGGTTGCCAAAGGGGCTGTCCCCCTTTACGACAGGGTGATGACCGATGGCAGGATTGTAACCACAGGCATCCGTTTTGATGTGAACAAATCCACCCTAAGGCCCGAAAGCTACGGGGTGATCAACGAGATTGTAAACCTCATGAAAAACAACCCGGAGCTTAACTTCAGCATAGAAGGCCACACCGACAGCGATGGCAGCGAAAGCCATAACCAAACACTTTCTGAAGCACGGGCAAAAGCCGTAATGGATGAAATGGTAAAAATGGGCATCCCTTCATCCCGCCTCAAATCCCTTGGCCACGGCCAGTCCATGCCCGTTGCCGGCAACGACACCCCCGAAGGGAAAGCACAAAACAGAAGGGTTGAGTTTGTGAGGTATTGAAGTACCAATTTTTCGCAATTGTATAGTACCAGTTTTAGGCAAAAAAAGAGGGGCTTTTTGTTTAAAAAGCAAGGGTGTGCTTCAGGCGATTATGCCAAATAAAAAACGGGCAGGAAATACCCTGTCGTGGACTATCTGTAAGACCGTAAGTTGTTTTTGTATATCAAAAAAGACCATGTTGTTGAAAAAATATTGAAATAAGTCGCGATTATTTAAATAAAAAATTTAATATTGCAGGGTGGTTTCGACGGATATGAGTTCGGGTTTAAGATAAAAAGCCCCAAAAAATAAAAAAATGAACAAAACAGTCTTAACTGCCCTGTTGCTTGGTAGTTTATTGGTCGCCTGTGATCATGTGCCTGATGGTACAGGTTTTAACGAGCCGGCAGATCCCAATCCTGTTCCCATTGCCCTGTGGGAAGATGCAGCCCGGGGCTTGCAAGTTGCCTTTGGTAGTATTGATAATCGTTATCATTACCATTCGCCACCTCAAACAATAGGTAAAGATCACTGGGCTGGCCCGGCATGGAGAGGAGAAAAGGTGAATATTCAGCTTAAGTTGTGGAGCAAAGAACCGGTACAACGGATCCGCATCAGCACCTCGGCCCTGGTTTCATCCAATGGCAATGAAATTGCAAAGGAAAACATAAAGATCTTTCCTGTAAGGTACGTGCTTACGGATGAATTTCTTACAGGATGCGGCTGGAGGGATAAGGACACCATTCCCGCCCATATTGCCGCTGATATATTAGACCATAACAAGGCCTTTAACCTGGAAGCAAAAACCCTGCGCCCCGTTTGGCTAACCATTGAGGTTCCCGTTGATTCGGCACCGGGAGATTATGAATCGCAGGTGCAAATATCTTTCAGGGGCGGCAAACGCATCCAACTTCCCATAAGCCTTAAAGTGTATGATCTTGTGCTTCCCCCGCCTGCACAGTGGGGTTTTCATCTCGATCTCTGGCAAAACCCCTTTGCCGTTGCCCGGTATTATAATGTTGAGCCCTGGTCAGAGGAGCACTGGAATCTCTTGCCTCCCTACCTGGAAATGCTTGCTGATGCGGGGCAGAAATGCATTACTGCAAGTATCCAGTATCGTCCGTGGGGAGGGCAGACATTTGACCATTTTGAATCCATGATAGAGTGGAAATACCTGGGTGATGGCAGGTGGGAGTACGATTACGCCGTATTTGACCGCTGGGTTGAGCTGGCAATGGCTGCCGGTATTACAGGCCAGATCAGTTGCTACTCAATGGTGCCCTGGGGAAACCAGGTGCGTTACTTCGATGCCGTTTCATCCGATTTTGTAACCCTGACCCTGCAACCCGGCTCTGATGAATATGCCCGGGTATGGAGCCCGTTTCTGAAAAGCTTCCGCAACCATCTGCAGGAGAAAGGGTGGCTTCATAAAACCATGATTGCCATGGATGAACGTGGCATTGATGAGATGAAAAGCATGGTTGCCCTTTTGAAAAATATCGCGCCGGAGTTCGGGATTGCCTATGCCGGTAACTTCCTGGAAGAGCTAAACCATGTTATTGATGACCTTTGTGTCCATATTATTCCTGAGCTGGAAAAGGAAATTATCGAAGCACGCACAAAAGAGGGGATGACCACCACCTTTTACACCATGTGCGCAAGGCCCGAACATCCCAATAACTTTACTTTTTCGCCCCCCGCCGAACAGGCATGGCTGGGCTGGCATGCTGCAGCAAGGGGCTTTACGGGCTTTTTGCGCTGGGCCTGGAATTCATGGGTAGAAGACCCACTGATGGATTCCCGTTTCCGGACATGGCCCGCCGGGGATACTTACCAGGTTTACCCCGGCCCCAGGAGCTCCATAAGGTTTGAAAGGCTGCGTGAGGGCATTCAGGATTTTGAAAAGATCAGCATACTCAGGCAATATGCACTGGAAACAGGACAGCAGGAAAGATTAACTGAGCTGGACAGGGTGCTTGAAAAAATTAACGTGCACGCAATACAGCAAACCTCCGCGGATATCTGGCTCAACAAGGGCAAGGCTGAACTGGATAAGCTTTCGGCCTGGGCACAGGGCAGATAATGTTGGTAAAACCGGTGCTTGTGCCGATCTTTATTACAGGTAGCAGTGCAAGTTACAGATCACCTTTGAACTTTAATTTTAAAACCTGATGATATGAACAAAAATTTTTTCACCACAATTTTCTTCAGCTTTTTGCTCACCGCTATCCTGGCGCAAAACCCCAATCGCATCAAGGAGCCCGATATCATGAAAAACCCGGTAAGAAGGGAGATCATCATGCCAACCATTCCGGGCTATGAGATCATAAAAGGCGACTTTCATACCCATACCGTTTTTTCTGACGGGCTGGTATGGCCCACCATAAGGGTAGAAGAGGCTTACTATGATGGGCTTGATGCCATTGCTTTAACCGAACACATTGAGTATCTTCCTTTTCGTGAGCTGGTAAAAGGGGATCACAATACGGCATACACTATTGCAAGGCCCCGGGCCGATCAGATGAATATTCTGCTGGTGCAGGCCGCTGAAATAACCCGTGCCATGCCACCGGGGCATATTGTTGCCCTGTTTGTTGAAGATGCCAACAAGCTTGAAACAGACGAATATATGGACGCCCTGGTTGAAGCACGCCGCCAGGGAGCCTTCTTATTCTGGGCCCATCCCGGCTGGGTGGCACAGCAACCCGATACCACTTTGTGGTGGGATGTGCATACTCAGCTCCTTGAACAGGATCTGCTGCATGGTGTTGAGGTGTTTAACTGGGATGACTGGTACCCCGTTTCCATGCAGTGGGCAAAGGAGAAAAACCTCACCTGGTTTGCCAATTCAGATGTGCATCCGGTGGTATCCCATAGCTTTAATACCCGCGACTTTATGCGACCGATGAACCTGGTCTTTGCACAAGACAGGTCCCTGGAAGCCTTAAAAGAGGCACTCTTTGAACAGCGGTCGGTAGCCTTTTTCCTCGACAACCTCGCAGGGCCCGAACACCTGCTGCTGGAGTTGTTTAACCATTCGGTCGAGATCGGACGGCCCTTCACCACCGACCGCAACGGAAACTGGAGGGTGCAACTGAGAAATCCCACCGATCTTACCTTCAGGCTACAAAACCTGGAGTCCGGCAACGGTGCCACGCGATCCATTGTTTTGCACCCGCGCAGCTCGGTGATCATCACCTGCCCTGCCAGTGAAAATGGCCAAACAACGCTTCAATACAAAGCAACGAACCTGCACACCGGCATGTTTGAACACCCAACCATAACCATTATAGTGGAGTAATGCTTCGGCCATACACGTGTGTATTATAAACGTTATCATGGCCCGCAATGGAAACGAACATCGCACCGAGCCCGCCCGACGACTATACGAAATCGGAATTTGTAATTCTGCCCATTTTTGCTGACGGGGCCACTCCCAGTGACCCCGCCACTGAATAGAGATGAAAATCAACAGCCCACGAAACAAGTTTCCATGCATGCCCGCACGGCCATGCGGCCTACAGGCATGCTTGTGAGAGATCATCAGGGCGCACCGCCGTGCGCCAGGGGGAAAGACCTGCCAAATATTGGAATAATTTGTTCTGGAACCGTAAAGGGATCGTTTTTCAAAGAAAGATTAAACCCTTGAAATCTATCACCAAGGGTCGTTGGATGCACCAGGCCGCACGGCCGTGCGGCAATTCTTTAAAAGGGTATTTGTAGTAGGCCCGCACGGTTGTGCGGGCAACACGGTTGTGCGGGCAATACGGTTGTGCGGGCAACACGGTTGTGCGGGCATTAAAAAGCAAGGACATCATAGTGGTCAAACGAGATGAAAATCGTCAGACCACGAAACAAATTTCCATGCAGTCCCGCACGACCATGTGCCTGGGGTGCGCACCTGTGAAAGAATTAGCGGAGTTATTAACGACAATGAAAGCGATCATCATTCCAATTACGAGGATTGTTTTCGATGTATTTTAGAATTTCCTGATACCCGGCCTCGTCCCGAATGATGTGATCATGAAAACGTTCCTGCCAGACAGGTGCTTTGGGAGTGTTGCGATATTGATTGATGCGAACCGTAACAGAGGATTTGAAACCGGCAACAAAGGAAGAAATGGAACGAGGGGGACGGTATGCAACACCTGGATTTGTAATCTCAGACTTTTCTGTGTTGACCAAAGATAATCTCACTATCGCATGCAAATGATTGGGCATTATTACCCAGCCATGACAAAACAATTCATCCCGCAAATCAAATGAG
>SLIL01000051.1 GCA_007135645.1 Bacteroidales bacterium | reverse complement strand
TCAAGCCATTAAAAAAATACCCCCCGTCCCCCTAAGAGGGGGAGATCGCAACCAACTGAAATCGTGAACAATACAATAGAGCTGTATTGTTAAAAAAAACGATTAAAAACATAATTTATAAATACACGGAAATTTTAAACTTTAAAAAAGCATAGAAAAAAATGAAAAAACAAATCCTGAAAATCTCCACTATTACAATCTTGCTTATTTCTGTTTTTGTAATCTCCTGCGGACAGGAGCCCAAACCGCTGGTTCCTGATCCGGGTGTGGTATCGTTTACTTTTCGCAACCAGTTTCAGGAGGATGTGCCTGGCACACTGGATATGATCAAAGAAATGGGGTTTAACCACATCGAATTTTCCAACCTTTTTGGTGAAACGGCAGAAAGCATGCGCCAGCTGCTTGATGAGCGGGGCCTGGCCTGCACATCCTACGGGGTGGGTTATGGTGCTCTGGTAAACGAAACCGATCGGGTAGCCGAAGAAGCAATCACGCTGGGAGCTAAATATGTAAGAGTGGCATGGATACCCCATGAGGGCGAGTTTAGCGCAGAGGATGTCCAACGAACCGCAGAAGACTTTAACCGTGCCGGGAAAAAGCTGCGCGAAAAGGGGATTTATTTCTGCTATCACAACCATGGATTTGAATTCAGGCCCTACCGGGATGGCACCCTGTTCGATTACCTGGTTGAACTCACCAACCCGGAATATGTAAGCTTTCAGATGGATATCTTTTGGGTAGCCCACCCTGGTGCTGACCCGGTAGAGCTTCTGGAGAAGTACCCTGACAGGTTCAGGCTAATGCACCTGAAAGACCTGAAAAAAGGTGTTGTTGGTAATTTAAGCGGTCGCTCTGAAAGGGATAATGATGTTATTCTTGGCACAGGCCAGATAGACATCCCTGCTGTGCTAAGGGCTGCCCAGAATACCAATATCGAGTTTTTCTACATCGAAGATGAAACTGCTGATGTTGTTGAACGTGTGCCCATCAGCCGGGAGTTTATCCTGAGCATTACAGAATAGGGGTTGCAGAAAACCTTTACCCCAGCCAAGCGGAATTTGTAATTCCGCTTTTTTATTAATATTAGACCTCTGCCTGGCGGAATTTGCAACCGACCGAAGGGAACTCATTAGAGATAATTGCATTCCAGCCCAGACACTTCCTGTTCCCTTGAAGCTGGATGGTCTTCACAGCAGTGCTTCCAGAAAATCACGAAGTGATTTTAAACTGCGTCTTTGCGCCTCCGCGAGCCAAAAAAAACCTTTCAAAGAAGGGTCAAAAACCCGAGTGATGTTGGGACCTACTTTGAAAAAGCTATTGCACCCACTCCGGGGTGCTGTATCATTTGGTGCATCCATTAGGCTATCGCTATACGGCCCCGCCGGGGCCATTAGCTGGGTGGTTAGAGCGGAATTAGCGTTGCTGAGCTCCCTTTGGTCGGTTGCAAATTCCGCTCAGCTGCCCTGACTAAAACATAGTGCAAACTCTTAGCAGGCAAGGCGGAAACTGCAACTCTGCAACATCTAAAAGTTAAAATGTAAAATTTTTACTTAGCGTATTAAGTACGTTAAGTTTTTTTATTACTTTTACCCGAACATTAAAACTTGGCAGGGAAACATGAAAAAAGCCGCACTCAACCCCCACTTGTCTGTCGACTGCGTAATTTTTGGCTACAACGACCATAGCCTGAGTGTTTTGCTGGTGGACCGGGAAATGCCCCCGGCTGAAAAAGCAAACAGTACATATAAAGACCTCAAACTTCCGGGAGGATTGATCTACAATGATGAACTTCTGATTGATGCTGCAGCCAGGATCCTGGAAGAACTCACAACACTTCAGGGGGTAAAGCTGAATCAGTTCGGAGTGCTGGACTCCCTGGATCGTTTAAGCAATGAAGCTGACCGCAAGTGGCTTGAACAAACAACCGGACTTACCATTGACAGGGTAGTTTCCATAGCTTACTACGGGATTGTATCCATGAAAGATCTTCCCGAAAGCATTCCATCTGCCCATTGGGTAGATATCAATAATCTTGACAAACTTCCCTTTGACCACGAGAAGATTATCTGCGAGGCCCTGAATGTTCTAAGGCAACATTTTAAAAAAGAGGGGCTGATCTTTGATATCCTGCCAGAGAAATTCACCATTCACCAGTTACAATCTACCCTGGCTGTATTTTATGGAGAGAAGGCGGACAGCAGAAACTTCCGGAAAAAAATCAAAAAGATGGATTTTATTGTCCCCCTGGAAGAAAAACAACAAAACGTTGCGCACAAGCCGGCACAGCTTTACAGGTATGACAAAAGGAGGTTCAGGCAATTCAGCAACAACAGGATAAACTTTTAAATCTCAACACTATGCAACTCATTGGCTATGATCTGGGAAGCTCGTCGGTAAAGGCAAGCATCATTGATGTAAACACAGGAAAAGCTATCGCTTCAGCCTTTCACCCTAAAGAAGAAATGACCATCTCTGCCCCCGAAAAGGGATGGGCAGAACAAGATCCCCAATCCTGGTGGGACAGTATCAAAGCTGTTACCCATGAACTGCTTAATCAGCAAGGAGTTGAAGCCAAGACCATTAAGGCCATTGGGATATCCTATCAGATGCACGGGCTGGTTATCGTTGATAAAGACCAGAACGTCCTGCGTCCCTCTATTATATGGTGCGATAGCAGGGCGGTGGCCACAGGGGAAAAAGCTTTTGAATCGCTGGGAAAAGAAAAATGCCTGGATACATTGCTCAACTCGCCGGGAAATTTTACAGCATCCAAGCTAAAATGGGTGAAGGACCATGAGCCCGAAACCTACGAAAAGATATTCAGGATCATGCTTCCGGGCGATTATATTGCCATGCGCATGACAGGTGAATTCACAACCACTCCGTCCGGTCTGTCGGAAGGGATCTTCTGGGATTTTAAGCAGCATGAGGTATCACAAATGCTAATGGAGCACTACGGCTTTTCACCAGACTATATCCCCACGATTGTTGAAAACATTGGACTGCAAGGGACCCTCAACAGCCATACAGCCTCTGAACTGGGACTTGAGCCAGGTACACCCATCACCTATCGTGCCGGCGATCAGCCCAACAATGCCCTTTCCCTCAATGTATTCAACCCCGGCGAGATTGCTGCCACTGCAGGCACATCCGGTGTTGTGTTTGGTGTAAGCGACCAGATCCGGTACGACCCCCTATCACGGGTAAACACCTTTGCCCATGTAAACCATACCAGACAGTCAAACAGACTGGGCGTTTTGCTTTGCATTAATGGAACCGGAATCCTGAATGCATGGCTGAAGAGAAATTGTATGTCAAAAGATGAGGGATATGAGCACATGAACCAGCTTGCTGCATCAGTACCTCCCGGTTCTGACGGCCTGAAGATCATCCCCTTTGGCAATGGTGCCGAAAGGATAACCGGGAATAAAGATCTGGGTTGCACGATTGAGGGCCTTGATTTTAATCGTCATACCAAGGCCCATTTGATAAGGGCAGCGCACGAAGGAATTGTGCACTCTTTTAAATATGGCATGGAGATCATGCAGGAAGCAGGCATTGCACCCAGTGTGATCAGGGCGGGCCACTCCAACATGTTCCTCAGCCCGGTATTCCGCGAATCCCTGGCAAGCCTCTCCAATACCACGATTGAGCTTTACAATACCGATGGTTCACAGGGTGCTGCAAGAGCTGCCGGACTGGGTGCCGGGATCTACAAAACAACCCATGAAGCATTTGCCGGCCTCGAACATCTGATGACCGTAGAACCCAGTCCCGGTATCACCGAACCCCTCACGAAAGAATACGAACAATGGAAAAAAATTCTGGAAAATAAAATCAAATAACCATTAACTAAATAACCCAATCCCGCCTCCTTTCAGTCGCGGGATCTCCGCTTCGCTGCGATAACCTAATAACTAAAAACCCAATAACCCATCTACAAACCTTTCTAAAAAAACGACGATGAATTACACAACAGGAGACAAAGAATACTATAAAGGCATCGGAAAAATTCAGTTCGAGGGCCGTGAATCGCAAAACCCGCTTGCGTTCAAATTTTATGATGAGAACAAGGTAGTGGGAGGAAAAACCATGAAGGAGCACCTTCGTTTTGCGGTGGCTTACTGGCACAGCTTTACAGATGGCGGTGGCGATCCTTTTGGCGGAGACACCAAAACCTTCCCTTGGGACCACCTGACCGACCCCATTGAGAAGGCTAAAAGCAAGATGGACGGGGCTTTCGAATTTTTCACCAAACTGGGAGTGCCCTATTATTGCTTTCACGATTTTGACATTGTGCAGGAAGGACAAACCATTGCTGAGTCAGAAAAAAGGCTTCAGACAATTGTTGACTACGCCAAAGAAAAGCAAGCCCAATCGGGCGTGAAATTGCTTTGGGGCACTGCCAATCTGTTTTCCCATAAGCGCTACATGAATGGTGCTGCTACCAACCCTGATTTTCAGGTGCTCACTTACGCAGCCACCCAGGTAAAAAATGCCCTGGATGCCACCATTGCACTGGGAGGTGAAAATTACGTGTTCTGGGGTGGCCGTGAAGGGTACAGCAGCCTTCTCAACACCAATATGAAACGCGAACTGGAGCATATGGCCAGGTTCCTTCACGCTGCCAAAGACTATGCGCGCAAGCAGGGCTTCAAAGGCACATTCCTCATCGAACCCAAGCCCATGGAGCCTACCAAGCACCAATACGACTATGATTCAGCTACCATAATCGGATTTCTCAACAAGTATGGACTGGCCGATGATTTTAAGCTCAACATTGAAGTAAACCATGCCACCCTTGCCGGACATACTTTCCAGCATGAACTGCAGGTTGCTGCTGACGCCGGGCTTTTTGGAAGCATCGACGCCAACCGTGGCGACTATCAGAATGGATGGGATACAGACCAGTTCCCCATCAATATTTATGAAACCGTGGAAGCAATGTTGGTGATCCTCGAAGCAGGTGGTTTTAAAACCGGCGGGATCAACTTCGACGCGAAGATCCGTCGCAACTCTACCGATACTGAAGACTTATTCATTGCACACATTGCCGGAATGGATGTTTTTGCACGGGCACTGGAGATCACCCATGACCTGATGGAGAAATCCCCTATCCTGCAAATGAAAAAGGACCGCTACAGCTCCTTTGACAGCGGCGACGGCAAAGCCTTTGAAGAAGGAAAACTAACCCTTGAAGACATGCGGGATCTGGCCCTTAAAAATGGCGAACCTAAGCAGATCAGTGGTAAGCAGGAGCTTTACGAGTCTATCATTAATCAATACATAAGGTAAATTTTAATAAATTATTTTGTATCTTGCCGCGCTTTTAAGGCAAGCAAAATAATTCAGTAACTCACATTTTCAAACTAAAACTTACTAATTTACAAGCTATGGATTTACCCAAAAATGAACAGGCAGTAGAAAGCAATCTGCCGCGGATTATTTTTCTGTCATTGGTTGCCACCCTGGGCGGATTTCTCTTTGGATTCGACAGTGGTGTGATCAATGGCACAGTAGGTGCTTTGCAGGGAGCATTTGATTCCGATGCAGTTGGAACAGGCTTTAATGTTGCATCAATGCTTTTGGGATGTGCCGCCGGTGCATTCTTTGCCGGAAACCTGGCCGACAAGTATGGCCGCAAAAAGGTGCTAATCATTGCTGCATTCGCATTTATTGTCAGCGCATGGGGATCAGGCATTTCCGACTCTTCTACCCAGTTTGTTATGTATCGTATCCTAGGTGGTCTGGCAGTAGGTGCTGCATCTATCCTCTCTCCGGCCTATATAGGGGAGATTGCTCCTGCGCATATCAGGGGAAGGTTGATCTCACTGCAGCAAATGGCCATCGTACTGGGGCTGTTTTTTGCCTTTTTCAGCAATTACAACCTGGCAAACATAGCAGGTGGTGCTTCTGAAGCTCACTGGTGGGGTTTTGCTGCATGGCGCTGGATGTTCTGGATGGAACTTATCCCCGCTATTTTGTTTTTCCTGTTGCTGCTCTTTATCCCTGAATCGCCCCGTTACCTGGTAGCGGCCAACAAATCGCAGGAAGCGGTTAAAGTGCTTGCAAGCGTTGCCAATATGGAATGGGCTAAGGCAAAGGTTGAAGAGATTAAAACAACCGTTATCGGAGAAAGAAAACCAAGACTCAGCGATGTGATCAACCAGAAAACCGGTAATATTCACCCGGTAGTTTGGGCAGGTATTGCACTGGCTGCATTGCAGCAGTTTACCGGTATCAACGTGGTATTTTATTATGGTGCTGTTCTGTGGCAGGCTGCCGGGTTTACCGAAGCCGATGCACTGCTTCAGAATGTGATTACCGGTGCAGTAAACATCAGTTTTACCATCGTTGCCATCTACCTGGTTGAAAGGCTGGGACGCAAGCCCCTGCTGATGATCGGTGGTCTGGGACAGGCTGTTATGCTGGGGATCCTGGCATTACTGTTTACTTTCGGGTCTCAGGAAGCAGCGAACGGCAATGGCATTGAGATGACCGGAAACAATGGTATTTACGCTCTTATAGCGGCTAATGGCTATGTGGCATTCTTTGCCTTCACGTGGG
>SLIL01000469.1 GCA_007135645.1 Bacteroidales bacterium | reverse complement strand
TCACTCCGAAAAGTACAATACCCCCCATCCCCCTAAGAGGGGGAGCTCGCAACCCACTGAATTTATGCAAGATATAAAGAGCAGTTTTATCAATAGCATTTAAAAAAAGACTTTTTAGAGTGAACTCATTTTATGAAAAATAACTTTTTAGAACTAATGGTAGTATTACCTTAACCTTTTACCACCGCCAGGGGTTTGAGCTCATGCAGAATGTCTACCAGATCTTGCTGGTTTTTCATAACCACATCAATGTTTTTGTATGCGCCCGATGCTTCATCAAGATCCCTCACCGTTCGCACTGCATGAATGATCCCTTGCTCTTCAAGCTTTCTGATCTCTTCTTTCAGATCCAGAGAGCGCTGTGCCTGCTTTCGCCCCATGATCCGCCCGGCGCCATGAGAACAGCTGTTAAAACTTTGCGGATTTCCTTTGCCCTTAACGATATAGCTCTGTGTGCCCTGGCTGCCGGGAATAATTCCCACAGTGCCCTCATCAGCAAGAGTTGCCCCCTTTCTGTGAACCACCAGTTCCATCCCCAGGTGCTTTTCAACGGAAGCATAATTATGGGCAATATTGATCATGGGAAACGCATTGAAATCGCCTTTAAAATGATCTGAAAAGATCGCGGTGATGCGTTGCATCATCAGCTTTCTGTTGGCAAAAGCAAAGTCAACACAATACTGCATTTCGCTCACGTACGATTGCCCCTGGGGGGAATCATAAGGCAGCCATGCCAGCTGGGCCGACCCCGGAACAGGACTTTTCCATTGCTTGTTTAAATCAATGGCCATACGGTTGTAATGGTCGGCAACCTGCTTACCGATGTTGCGGCTTCCCGAATGGATCATGATCCAGATAGTGCCATCGTCCTCTTTTTGAATTTCAATAAAGTGATTTCCTCCTCCAAGGGTACCTACCTGGTATCTTGCTTTCTCGTATTCTCTTGCCACCACAGGCATATGCTCAGGATCAACTTCCTGCTGTGGCATAAGGGCTGTATCCTGTGGCTTGGAGTGATGTTTGAAACCCAGGGGAGTTACATTCCTGATGTCAGACATAACGGCTTTTAATGCCGGAGTGGAAACATGGGTTAATGTTGTTTTTACGGCACACATCCCACAACCTATATCCACCCCCACTGCATTGGGGATAATTACATTGTCCAGTGCTACCACCCCTCCTATGGGCATCCCAAACCCCTGGTGGCAGTCGGGCATAAGTGCAACATGACTGCGTGCAAAAGGCAGGTTGGCAAGATTTCTGGCCTGCTCCAGCGCACCAGCTTCCAGGTCGGCAAGCCACATCCTGATGGGTATTCGTTCGGTTGTTATTTCCCGGATCATAAAAACAGTATTTTGTTTGAATGTACAATAAAGAAACCCGGCTGCAGAAGTCAGGCTAATAGAATAACGCCGAAAAGCAAAATTCGTTTAAAAGAAAGAGATGAATGTTAAATTCTGGAAAGGATTTTCTGGTAATCCTTATCAATATCCAGTGATGAAACGGTGTTTTGAACAATCACACCTTCGATGGGCTCAATATATGTAGGGGTAAAATTCCAGACTACCTGCATGCCGGCCTTTACCACCTGGTCAACGGCCTCCCTGGCATTCTCAGGAGTGGTTGCAATCATGGCCATTTTAAGGTGCATCTGCCTCACAAAAACAGGAAGTTTGTCCATATTCTGAACTTTTATTCCCCAGGAAACCCTTCCTACTTTTTCGGGATCAATATCGAATGCTGCAACAATTTTAAGACCACTTCCGGCGATAATCTCATTCCTTAGCAGGGATGTTCCCAATTTACCCACACCTACAAGCAATGCCTCCTTAAACTCTTTTTCTCCCAGCAGGATATCAATGCAATCAATAAGGGTGTCAACTTCTACAAGTTCTTCAGGGCTTTTGTTCCATTGCGGACAATGAGAAAAATCCTCACAAACAGTTTGCACCGGAATATCAAGAAACTCAGAGATCATCCCCACGGTAAGCGTATGTTTTTGTTTGTATTTCCACAACCTGAGCAAAGGCTGATAAAGCCGAAACCGCTGGATCGTTTCAGGTGGAAGGGGGTTGGTGAAAGCAGGGGTCGTTTCTGACATAAATTTTCGTTTTTGAAAAATCCCGTTAGTTGTAATACTTCATTATCTCTGCAAATTCGGGAGATTTTTGATTCAAAAAAACCGGTAGTCCAGATTTAAGAATCAAGACTACCGGAAACCAAAACCAAAAACACACATGAAGAGAAGGGGATATTTGAAGATTGTTGTTTGAGAACAACATTCAGTCGGGAAGGGGGAGTGATGATCTGGAATCATCTTACTTCAAAAAACCTTTTCTTTCTTAAAGAACATTATTTCCGACTGCACCTTTATTATTTCAATTCATGTGCCAAAGTTTTCAATTTGCTGATTAAGATGTTGTTATAAAAATCAAGAAAATAATCTATCATTTCATTCTGCAAGTATTGTCCTTTTTTATGACACTGTGATGTAATTTTTTATGACAGTGTCACCAAATGTTACACTCTGGATTATTACTTGGTCATTCCACCACACACAGCAATTACCTGCCCGGTGATGTAAGCAGAAAGATCTGAAGCAAGAAACAGCGCAGCATTGGAAACATCATCGGGTTGTCCGGCACGTTTGAGCGGAATTTTTTCAGCCCACCCTTTTTTCACCTCTTCGGGCAAGCTGGCGGTCATGTCGGTTTCTATAAACCCCGGGGCTATTGCATTGCAACGTACATTGCGGGCACCCAGTTCCTGTGCTACAGATTTGGTAAATCCGATCATACCGGCTTTGGAGGCAGCATAATTGGCCTGACCGGCATTTCCGCCCAGTCCTACTACAGAGCTCATATTGATAATACTGCCCGCACGTTGTTTGAGCATATATTTTTGTGCTGCTTTAGTGAGATTAAATGCAGATTTCAGGTTTACACGGATTACATCGTCCCATTGTTCTTCGGTCATTCGCATAAGCAAGGTATCCTTTGTGATTCCGGCATTATTGACCAGGATATCGATGCGGCCAAATTCAGCCACCACATCATCCACCAGTTTTTCACTATCAGCAAGACTGCTTGCATCCGATGCAAACGCCTTTCCTTTTACACCCAGTTTAGTTAGTTCATTTTCCAGCTCTTGTGCCTTCTCGTCGTACCTGAGATCAGAAAATGCAACACTTGCACCCTGCGCAGCAAAAGCCAGCACCAGGGCTTTCCCGATACCTCTTGATCCACCCGTAATCAGGGCTACTTTTCCGTCTAATAACTTCATAGGTTTTCTTTTTGTTTAAGAATGGGTTTATTTGAAACAAAATCCCTGCCCCATCCGGGGCAGGGATTTGAAATACTTCGGTTTGATCAGAACCATTTTACCAGGTTAAGATCCTGGCGATGAGGCAACAGTTCATTCTTGGGAAACAGCCTGAAAGCGTAATTGTAGATCCCAACCCTGCGGGCAGGCACCTCACATCTGAACTTCAACAGTTCATTCTTACGCTCCACCGGATCCATCTCATAGACAGATATCACCGTTTCTTCTCCTTCAAATGTTTTTTGAATAAATACTACTTCAAGGCCGAAGTCTTTTTCGTCCAGATCGTTGATGTCAAGTACAATCTCAGCAGTAAACTTATCGCCCAGCAGCAATGAATTATCTGAGGTATTCATCAGGTTTACTGAACTGAGTTCAATACTGTTCCATCGTTTAATAATGGAAGTCTTCCACCTTGCCTGTTCTTTGGCCACTTTATAGTTATCTGCATGAATGAGACGTGAATTTTCAAAAAGCTTATTGTAAAAGTTTTTGAAATAATCATCCATCATTCGCTTATTTGTGAATTCGGGGGCAATCTGGGCAATATTGTTTTTTACCCAACGGATCCACTCTGTGGGCACCCCGTTTTTATCACGTTCATAAAACATAGGGATGATCTCATTTTCAAAGGTATTGTAAATGATCTCAGCATCCAGTTCATCCTGGTAGGCCTGATTTTCGTAGGTTTTTTCCTCTTTAATGGCCCATCCGGCTTCAGGAGTATACCCCTCGGCCCACCAGCCATCCAGTACACTGAAATTCATTACTCCATTCAGCACAGCTTTCTGACCAGAGGTACCAGAAGCCTCAAGTGGTCTGGTAGGAGTATTAAGCCAGATATCCACCCCTTTTACCAGTGCTTCTCCCAGCTCCATATCATAGTCTTCCAGGAAAATGATCTTTCCACGGAATTCTTTCTTTTTGGAAATCTCCACGATCTGCTTGATGAGATCCTGCCCGGCCTTGTCAGCAGGGTGGGCTTTTCCGGCATAGAGAAACTGCACCGGCATATCGGGGTTGTTTACAATACGTGAAAGCTTCTCAAGATCGTTGAATAACAGCTGTGCCCTTTTGTAGGTGGCAAATCTGCGTGCAAAACCTATTGTAAGTGCCTTATCATCAAGAGCCTCAAGAGTCTGGTAAACCTTCTTGGGGGTTTCCTGCCTTCTTGAAAGGTTGGACAACAGGCGCCTGCGGATATAGCCCATGAGCTTGCTGCGCTGCTGCTGGCGCAGTTCCCATATTTTTTCATCAGCAACACCATGGATCTTCTCCCAATGCTTTGTATCCGAAACATCGTTTAAAAATTCCTCTCCAAAGGTATCAATATAAAGTTGCTGCCATTCAGGGGCACACCATGTTCCGTAATGCACACCATTGGTTACATGGCCAATGTGAATCTCGTCGGTAAAATAGCCGGGATAAAGGTCTTTAAACATTTCCCTGGATACACCGCCGTGTATTTTACTTACCCCATTGACTTCACTGGCAAGTTTGGTGGCCAGAACACTCATTGAATATCTCTCGTCGGTAAGCTCGGGATGCATTTTACCCAGCGACATAAATGTTTCCCAGCTCACACCCAGCCTTTCGGCATAATGAGGCATATAGGTACGGATAATGTCTTCACTAAAGAAATCGTGCCCTGCAGGTACCGGGGTATGGGTAGTAAACAAGCTGCTGAACCTCACTGCTTCCAGAGCTTCTTCAAAACTGAGCTTGTCATCTTGTACAAACTTGCGCAATCGCTCCAGACCTGCAAAGGCAGCATGCCCCTCATTGAGGTGATATACCGATGGTTTAAGGCCCAGGGCATCAATCAACCTGATACCACCAATACCCAGGAGAAACTCCTGTTTGAAGCGGTTTTCCCAGTCTCCCCCATAAAGTTGATGGGTCACAGTTTTGTCGATAGATGCGTTTTCGGGAATATCAGTATCCAGCAGGAAAAGTGGAATACGCCCCACATCGATCCGCCATACTTTGGCATAGATATTACGTCCGGGGAATGCAATACTGATCTTTACCCACTCGCCCATTTCGTTTCTGACTGGTTGGGCCGACATATAAGTAAAGTTGTGGGGGTGATAGTTGGCAAGCTGCTCTCCGTTCAATGAAAGATTCTGAGAGAAATAGCCATAGCGGTAAAGCAACCCAATACCCACCATATCCACATTATCATCGCTGGCCTGCTTAAGGTAGTCACCGGCGAGCACACCCAAACCACCCGAGTAGATCTTGACAGAACTGTGAAGACCATATTCCATGCTGAAATAAGCGATCGTTTCGCTCTTTTTATTCTTGCCTTCGGCCATGTAGTCGTCAAACTTCTTTACAACGTGGCTGTAGGCTGCCATAAACTCCTTATCAGCAGACAATTTCTGGTAGTGCTCTACGGTAAGGCTGTCGAGCAATCGGGCAGGACTTTTCTCAGATTTTTCCCACAATTCAGGGTCGATGCTGCTAAACAATTCCTCTGCTTCGTAATTCCAGGTCCACCAAAGGTTTTTAGAAAGTCGCTGCAGGTCTTCAAGCTCTTTGGGTACACTGATCTCTATCAGGATCTTTTTCCACTTTGGTTTGGAAACTTTTGCCTTGAGAAGCTCCTGTGGCCTGACTGGCTGTTTTTTGGATTTAAACAGATCAGCCCGCTCATTTACTTTTTCAAGTGCTGCTCCAAAAGCACGATAGTAGTTATCAATTAATTTATCCCACAACGTTGCATAAGCTATTTCAGATGCTTTATCTCTGAAGGTTATAAGTCCTGTATGGGCGAAGCTGTTGTATCCTTGTTTTTCGTCAGTGAAATCGCCAAGTCCTCGTTCATTGATAAGGGTATTGAAATAGTTGAAGATCTCATCCGGCACCTCATCATGATTATTATCATTGCGCTCAACAACAGTAACACTGAAGGGGTCATTGGGGAAATTCTCCCTTGCCCAGATCCCAAATCCAGCCAGTGAAGAAGTAATGGTAGGTACTCTGAATGCAAGGCTTTCGGCTGGGGTATAGCCCCAGGGTTCGTAATAGGAAGGAAACACACCAAGGTCCATGCCCGCCAGAGCCTCGTAATAACTAAGGTTGAGTGCACCGTCGTTACCATTGAGATAAGCAGGTAGAAAAACAATTTTCACTTTGTCCTGAGGTGCATTGGTTAAACCGGCCTGATTAATCTTTTTCAAAACTTCATCATTTCCGGGATCAACAAGCTTGTGGGTTACAAATTCCCCTTTCAGCGGATTGTTAAAGTCCGGCTTTTTCATCCTTGTAACCAGTTCGGGCTTTACTCCGGTTTGCTGAGCAGGAACAAAAACAAAGGCGACAAGGGTTTTGGAAATGCCACTCTTATTTAGTTTTGCCAACGCATCGATAAACACATCAATGCCCTTGTTTTTCATTTCATATCTTCCGCTGTTTATTACCAGCAGGCTATCTTCAGGAATATCGTGATTGGTGAGTCCTGCAGCCAGTTGTATCAATCTGCGGCGTGCAATCTTTCTTTTTTGAACAAACTCTTCCTCATCAGGAACAAATGAGGCATTGAACCCATTGGGTGTAATAAAGTCAACTTCTTTCCCCACCAGTTTATGGCATTCTTTCGCAGAGATCTTACTCACCGTTGTAAAAACATCTGCATTTTCTGCAGCAACTTTTTCCATGCTGTGCTTGGATGCAATGTTCAGCTCTGCCGCTTTGGCATCGGGATCCAGGTTGCTCATTTCAGAGAATAATGCAACCCCGTTATTGGCCATTGTGCGGCCCAATGTTGTTGCATGGGTGGTAAACAAGGTTCCGGCCTGAGGCACCCTGTCTTTGAGGTAAAGAATTCCTGCGCCGGTCATCCATTCGTGAAAATGTGCCAGCAACGACTCACGGGAAGAAAGATGATAATCGTAAAAACTCTCGATCACTTTTCCTGCAGCAAATCCAAAAAGTGCCGGCTCGGTATAGTCCCATTGGCCACTAAGTGAATTAAGGCCAAACTTTTCCCACAGGTCAGTAAAAATGGTGTCCTTTTCAGCAAACAGTGGTGTAAAATCAACCAGGATCACGATAGGTTCTCCGGGAATATTCCAGCGGCCAATACGAAAATGCAAACCTTCCTTCTGAGCCTGTTTTCTCCAGGACCTGTAGAGATATTTATCTTCTATAAACTCTGGGTTACCATGGGTTTCTTTCCAAACATCAGGCCCGATACAGATGAAATTGTCGTTCATAGCGGTTGAGAGCGATAAGGCTTTGGTGCTCAAGACCGTATGAATTCCACTTATCTTATTACATACTTCCCAACTTACTTCAAATAAGTAATCAGGCTTTCTAAAATTGTCTGTCATAGTTTAAATACTTTAATTTATTATATCCTTAATTTCCAAAAAAGCGCACGAATTTACAAAAAAAACAACAATTAGAATCTTGGCCCATCCCGGGGAGGAAGAGCAGTATAGACTGCAAGAAAACGCGCTGAAATCAAGTTACTTATTTAGTTTCTGAACTTGTTTTCTTTTTGGATGTCTGTTTGGAAGCCGACGCTTTTTTTGCAGAGGTAGCCGTCTTTTTTGCACGGGTTGTTGATTTTTTCACTCCCGAATTGGCAGATAAATCTTTCAGATCTCCGCAGCTGTTTTTAACACGAATTTCGAGATCGGTTAAAACGTTCATGTAGTTAATAAATGCATCATAAGGCGAATTGTATGGACTGATGCGCGTTTTTACCACTCCTTCAGAGAACCATTTTGTTGACATATAATAAAAGTGATCACTGGTATGTAACTTATCCCAATCGCTCAGCAATTGTTTGTCCTTACACTTTTCCATAAAAGACTCAAGATCAAACAACTTGTTAAACGCTTCTTTTTGCATATCATTTCCCAGCCATGCCGTAATGTCTCTTTCCTCATCGGCCCATGAGATCGGATATGGAATATGCAGGGGCGATGCCGGCTGCAACGAAGCAGATACCTGTGAAGGCGTCTGGAACTGGAAGTCTGTTTGTTTAAAAATAGCTTCGGGTAGGTTTTTGAGGAATTCGAAAATTCCGGATTTTTTTGACTGGTTCTGACCAAAGGTCTCATAATCCAGGAAAAGGTTTACCACTTCTGCATTCGTACCCAGATCATTGAGCCATCCGGCAAACTTTTCGGTAGTAAGCGGCCATTCACTCCACTGTTTTACCGAAAAGCGAAATGCAATATCATCAGAAAGCTGAAAATTCTTCATCAACAGTTTTACCTTTGGATTGGTTGCACTGCAATAAAGTAAATTGGGACTCTTCCATCCAAGTATATGTTTGGGCCCTTCTGTAAGTACAGTGTTGTATCCCATTTCAAAAATATGGTTCCCTATTTCATCGTTGTAAATAAGTTCAGTATTTCTGAAAGCCTTGGGTTTAATCCCAAAAAGATCCTTGAGTTTCTTTTCATGTAACTTTACCTGCCTTACAAACTCATTTTTGCTTTTAAGAGATGATAATCCATGATCATTGGTCTCGGCAAGAAACTCCACATTGCCTGTTTTTGCAAGCTTCTTGAAACTTTCAAGAACTTCGGGGGCATACATCTCAAATTGATCGAGAGCCATTCCTGAAATACTGAATGCCACCCTGAATTTCTTCCCATACTTTTCAATAAGTTCCAGAAGAATTGAATTGGCAGGAAGATAACATTTTTCGGCCAATTGCATGATGGCATATCTGTTGGCATATTCATCAAAATAATCATGCTGATCTCCTATGTCAAAAAAACGATATGTTCTTAACCTGAATGGCTGGTGAACCTGAAAATAAAAGCATACTGACTTCATCATATCTATTTTCTTTTGCTGTTTTCTTTTGAATAAAATCAATTCTAATACAGAAGGTTTATGGTCAGGAAAGAAATTGCTGATAAATCTCCTTCACTTTAAGCCCTGCCTGATCCCATTTTATATTGTCAACTTCTTTTTTACCATGTTTTTTAAATGTTTCGGGCAATGCTTCGTAATGCACCAGTGCATAAATTGCGTCGGCCATAGCGTCAATATCCCAGAAATCAACTTTGATAGCATGTTTAAGCACTTCAGCCACCCCCGATTGTTTGGAAATAATCACAGGAACGTTGCTTCTCATGGCCTCAAGGGGTGAGATACCAAATGGCTCGGACACCGATGGCATTACATAAACATCTGACAGCCCGAACATCTTATCCACATCGTCACCTTTAAGAAAGCCTGTGAAATGAAATTTATTGGCTATTCCCAGGCTGGCAACCCTACGGATCATTTTGGGCAGCATATCACCACTTCCTGCCATTACAAACCTTACGTTTTCATCGCGTTGCAGAACCTTATAGGCGGCCTCAATAAAATATTCAGGACCCTTCTGGAAGGTAATACGGCCCAGGAATGTGACGATCTTTTCCTTCAGATTTCTTTTAATATTCAGGTCTTTCTCCTTCTCCGAAGGTTCAACACCATTATGAACAGTAATTACTTTATTGGGGTCAATACCATAGCGGTTGATTACTGTCTGGCGGGTAAGATGGCTCACAGCAATTACAACGTCTGCTGCTTCCATTCCCGATTTCTCCATTGCATAAACCAGGGTATTTACATTTTCTCCTGTGCGGTCAAATTCGGTGGCATGCATGTGCACAATCAGGGGCTTACCTGAAATTCTCTTGGCTTCAATACCGGCATGATAGGTGAGCCAGTCGTGGGCATGAATAAGATCATAATCGTGTTGTCGGGCAATTTCGAGGGCAATCATGGCATAACGCTTTACTTCCTCCATGAGATTTTTTCCGTACCCTCCCGAAAACGTAAATTTCTGTGCATTCAATTCTCCTCTTTCCCACACTTTTCCTGACTCTGTTTTTTCCATGATGTTGTAATACTGCTCATCGGTGGCATAAGGGATCAGTCTTGAATTGACCTCAACATAAGAGATCTGATCCACATACTCCCTGAATATCTCATCCTGCAGATTAAGGGCAACATCGCTGGCATTTACCAGTTTTATAGAACCAGGTTCCTCATCGCCCCAGGCTTTGGGTACCACGAAAATAATATCTACTCCGCATTTCAATAGTGCCTTGGTAAGCCCGTAACAGGCTGTACCCAATCCTCCGGAAATATGTGGAGGAAACTCCCAACCAAACATTAACACTCTCATAATACTCTGTCAATTACACTTTAAAAATCTAACCTTATATCCTATGTATTCTTATTTTCCTGATCCAAAATGGTCCAGCAAGCCTTTTACCCTGATTATTTCGGATACACTGGCGGCAAAAGAAATGGCTCCCCGGCCTGAATGCGGCGGATCTCCCTCGTACAATTCTGACAGGGATCCAATTCCATTTTCCGTCATATCATCCTGAAATCCCTCATAAATCTTTCTGATAAAATCAATGCCCTGCTTTTTATAGATTTTCAGATAAGCCTCGGCAAAATGGCCAAAAAGCCATGGGTGCACAGTACCCTGATGCAGGGCTTCATCTCGTTTTCTCTCATCACCCATAAAACGTCCTTTATAGACTGGATTCTCCGGGGAGAGGGTACGTAAGCCCCTGGGGGTTACCAATCTTTTTTTGACCAGATCAACAACCTGTCTCTTTTGTTCTTCCTGTAAGGGGCTGTAAGTTAGCGAAGCTGCAATGATCTGGTTCGGTCTAACGCTTAGATCTCTTTTAGTCCCAAACACATAGTCGGCAAGATAACCATGCTCTTCATCCCAGAATACTTCACTGAATGACTCAGGCAGACCTTCAGCAACAGGCTTCCATCTTTCAGTAAATGTTTTGTCTTTTGCGAGCTCAGAAGCTTCAAGAGCAAACATCAGTGCATTGTACCACAAGGCATTAACCTCTACCACATAACCATATCGTGGTGTAACCGGTTCACCATCTACCATGGCGTTCATCCAGGTTATGGAGGGATAGGACGGTTCAATATGAAGCAAATGATTGTTATGCAAACTTATTACGTCATTTCCGGCAGCAAAAGAGTTGAAAATCCGTTTTATGACATCGCCATACTTTTTCCATTTGGTTTTGATCTCATTTCCCTTCGTGCAACATTGCTGTAATGCCCAGATAAACCATAGGGGAGTATCTGCAGAGATCCAGCTGGTATTGTTACCTCTTCCTGTTTCAGGGAACAAATTGTTTTGCATGCCCCTTATCATGGTATCGGTAACCTCCCTGCAAATGGATTCTCCGTTTTTCACCTGCGAAAGCCCGGGTAGGGAAATAAATGTAAACCTTCCTATCCTGTCGTACCATGGATAACCAGCAATAATGTCGGTACCGCCACTATGCTTATAAAAAAATTGTTCTGCAGAATTAATAAGTGAGTTCTCGTATGAGTTTCGTGGTGTACGATTATTATACTCTTTATTAAAGAGCCTTGTGATCATGGTAGGATTGATCTCCTGCGTTCCGGCACAGAAAATTACACTCTCTCCTTTTTTTATGGGAAATTCAAAAAACCCGGGAACATAAAGATCTTCATGGTAGGGATAACCACGGTCTTTTTCATAAAAGTATTCAAGATCGTTGTACCAGTCAGGAGAATGAACGTATTCTGCCCTGGCTTTTGATAACTGCATATATAATGGTGAATACCCTTCATACATTCGGGTTTTTATCCCGTTGGGAACCGATTCGTATTTGGTTTGAAGGTAGATATTCTTTTTACTCAGATCATGAATGTTTCTGAATGCCAGAAAGGGTTTTACACGAATAGTTGTGGGAGATTGAGCCTCCACAAGGGTATATCTTATCATAACCTTTTGTTCTTCGGTTACAAAAAGGATTTCCTTGGTAAGTATAACCCCTCCTACCCGGTAAGTAATTTTGGGTATGATCTCAGCCGAAAAATCTCTGATATACTTGTGTCCTTTGGGATTGTAGGAGTTGGGGTATTTATTGATCCCAATATTGAACTCAGCATCGCGCTGAATAACTGTTTCATCAAGTTTTGAAAGCAAAACGTGCATGGAATTGTCCAGCGAAGGTTGCGGACAGATAAGCAAGCCATGGTATTTACGTGTATTGCAACCAACAATGGTTGTACAGGAAAATGAACCAGCCCGGTTGCTTCTGAGCATTTCTTTTGGCAAAGAATACTCAAGATTAATGAGCTGGGTCTTGTCAAAATTTATGAATCCCATAATTGTCTAAATGAAAGTGTCTTTGAACGTCCTTTTGGGTTAAAATATCAGATCCATAACAAAGTTAATTAATTTTCTTGTGTTCATGGAATCTTAAAATAAAATAAGCATAAATTAACGAACAAATTCAACTTTTTTTCGACACAGGCCAGTTAAACTACTATCCACATCACCTATAAACACATAAGTGTATTTACATACAGAATTATAAGTAATAATTCTGATTTTCTGCATCACTTAAACTCTCAAAATTCTCATATCCAGCAATATAAAAAACCGGCAGATTGATCAAAAATCATCAACCCACCGGTAATATGCAGTAATAGAATTTTCGTTTTACAGGTTTTCAAATACTACCAGGAAAGAATCAGGGAAACTTCCGGCCCTGAGTTTATCACGCAAGGTTTCGGCCGATGCTCGATTATCAAACTGGCCAATAATCAATTTATAGAGTTTTCGACCATTAACAAAAGAGACATTAATAAAAACGGGCTTTTCATACTTTTCTTCATATGCTTCAGCAAGATTCATCAGGTTGCTTGTATTGGAATAACTGGCTACCTGCACGCCAAACCCCCTTGAAACAACCTGCTTCAGGCTCTTATTATAGGTGCCCGAATCAATTTGGTTGATATCCGGTATTCCGGTCTCAGTCTCTGCTATACTGCTTGAGTCTTCACTTTGGGGTTGAACTTGCTGTTTGTCCTCCTTCCGGGCATCATCTTTTTGCTCTGAACGGCTGGCTGCTCCTCCAAACAGGCCGGCGAAGTCAATATCCGTTGAAGCAGCAATAGCGGGTTTCTCCTCTGCCGGGGTGGTGGCGGCTGTTTGCTCACGAACTTCTGCACCTGATTGTGTTTTTACAGAGCGTGCCATTTCCCTGTCAGCCGCTGCAGCCTGTATGTTTCCGGTATTCTGCCTTGCCTGTGAGCGGGCCTCATATGCCTGGGCAAAATCCGGATCAAGCTCAATAGCTTTATCCAGATCCTCTATGGCTACATAACTGTTTTTTATCTTTAACCTTACCCGTCCACTGTAATAAAATGCCTTAGGGTTTGCTGGCAGATTTACCTTGGCCAGCTCAAGGTCATTCATGGCATCTTCATATTCTTCCAGGTAATATAAACAGATTCCCCGGTAAAGATACCCTTCATGAAATTCCTCATTTAACCGCAAAGCAATATCAAAATCCTGCAATGACCGGCGGTATTCACCTAATTTCAGATTGGCCTTGCCTCTCTGGTAAAAGGCAACAAAGTCAGGATTCATCCTGATAGCTATAGAGAGGTCATCAATGGCCTCAATATAAGCTTCCTGGAAATACTTTGTAAGGCCCCTGAAGTAATGGGCCTGATCAGAAAACCCCGGATCAAGTTCAATGGTGATGGTAAGATCTTTTAAGGCTGTTTCATAATTGCCGGTTTCGATCTCTGCCAGTCCTTTGTATAAAAAAGCTTCGGCAAAAAGGGGATTGAGGTCAATGGCTTTTTCAAAATTTGCTATAGCGGCCTGGAAGTCGCCATCAATGCCGTTTTTCACTCCGGCATTAAAGAACTCCCTCGCCCTTTCTATTTCACTGCTGCCGGGCGGTTGAGAGAATAACAGAGAGGAAAGGATAAATAAGTGCAGAACAACAAACAGTACCAGTTTATTTGACATAAGAATTAGGATTAATGGAATTTTCTGCAAAAATATCCATTTATTTGTCTGCTTTTACGCTTTTTTATTCCCCGATTTGGCCAGGTCTTTTCTCAGCATCTCGTTTTCCTCCTGCAGTTTTCTGGTTTCCAGTTTACTATCTGTTATATTGTTGGCAATCTTATATATGCGTACAACTTTGCCACTGGCATCCTTTATGGGAGTATAGGTCTCTGCCAGCCACAGTTCTTTTCCTTCGATAGTTACTCTCACTTCCTGATTCCTGGTTTCACCTCTTTGCAGATCCTGCCAGAAACGATCGTAGTTCTCCTGCTGACTTGCAGTAAAATCAATATTTTCGGCATGGTGTGTCCCAATTACCTTTTCTTTGGGAAGTTTGATTAGTCTGAGGTAGGAATCGGAAATGTTAATGATTTCACCCTTCAGGTCGTACTCTATCACGTAGCTCGCAGCATCAATGGCATTTAAAATTCCTTCCATCTCCAGGGTTTTTCGTGCCATTTCTTCCTGTGTGGCATGCAACTCTTCCATGTTTTGTCGCATCTCCTCTTCCTGTGCTTTCATCTCTTCACCTTGTTGCTGGGATTTCTCCAGGAGCAAAGCTGTTTTGAGGTTTATCTTCACACTGGAAATAGTTGATGCAACACTTTCGCCAATCTTTTCAATAAATTCGATCTGGTAAGGAGCAAATTCCCTGAACGATGCCAGCTCCATAACCCCGTAAATCTCATCATTAACAATAAGAGGTACGATGATCAGTGCGGCGGGGTTTTCGTCGCCCAGCCCACTGGTGATGCGGATATAAGACTGCGGTATCTGAGTCATGTAAATCGTTTTTGACTCCAGGTAACAGGCTCCAACCAGCCCTTCACCCGGCAAAATCTTTTTTTCAAGGAACTTACGCCGGTCAAAAGCATAGCATGCCTTCAGCTCCAGAAAAACATCATTTTGATCTTCATCATTTACAATAAAGAGTCCTCCCTGGTTTGCTTCCAGGTATTTAACCATATTCTGGATAATATCAAAAGCCAGGGCCTCCAGGTTATCGTTGTTTTTTCGCAATATCTCGGCAAACCGGGCATACCCTTCTGTTGACCATCGTCTTATCCTGTTTTCCTCCTGCCTGGCGGCTTCTTCACTTTTTGCTTTCTTCAGGTCATTTTGCATTTCGATAAGCGATTTGCCCAGCACATCATTATCACTGAGTAAGGTGATTTCTGCTTCCAGGTCACCGTTCCCTATTTTCTGTTCAAATTGTGTTTTTTCATTCAGACCGATAATGGAAATATTGAAAGCATCAGCCATTTGTTCAAATTCATCCCCGGTTTTCATTTCCAGGTGCATTGATTTATCCACTTCACCTTTTGACAACCTTTGCATCAGCGTTGTAACCCTGTTGATCGGCTGAGAGATATGGCGCGAAAGAATGGTAACCACGATACCGATTATGATCAATCCAATCAGCCCGATTATAACAGAAACAAAAAACTGCCATGCAGCTTCCTGCTCCACTACTCTTGCAGGTACGGCTATACCCATAGACCATGGGGTCTGGGTTTCACCAATGAATATGGGAGCAAATGTATAGTAGAACGATTCATCTTTTTCGTGCGAACTGGAAAACCCGAAAGTTTCACCCCGCTGAATTCTTTGGATGATATTATGGTTGGCTTCGTCCTGCCAGAGATTATCTGCAAGAGAAGTTTCAAGAAATTGTGTTTCGGGGTGGGCAGCATAAAGTCCGTTATGAGATACCAGAAATGCGTAGGACTCATCAAAGGGTTGAATTTCGGAGATCACCCTCTGCAGGCGGGCAAGGGTAATATCCAGGCCTACCAGACCTATGTATCTGTTATTGATAAACATGGGTACAGTAAATGTAGTCATAAGGGTTGTACCTGTAGCTCCTACATCCAGCTGGTCAGGATAAGGTTCCCAAACCATTTCGCGACCTGCATTTTTAGCTGCGGCATAAAGGGGTGGATCACCGTCCAGGCTTCGCTCAAGCTCCTGATAACCCACCTGGCCATCTTTTCTGAAATGATAATTGAGAAACCTGCCATGGGGCAGTTCCCAGTCAGGGTCTACATAAGCGTATTCCCAGCTATCCCATAGTGCATAAAAATGGGGGTTTCTTTCAAATACTTCCCTGTACATCTTCACAAACAAAGGCTTCCATTCGTCAACAGGAAGGGCAGTGTGCACATGAAAAGCGTGTGCGAGGGTTCTGACTACTGCCAGATCGCTGTTAAATGAATTGCTGATCTCTTCAGCATAGTTGGATGCATAGCTGTCAACCAGGGAGATGGCATCATTTAATGCCCTGTTCCGGTCTTTAAGGCTGATATAGCCAATAGAGGCAATGAAAACAATACTTGTAACAGCAAGTACATAAAAACGTAATTTTTGTCCAATCTTTAGATTCTTTAGTTTCACCGCGGAGAGGTTTTGGTTATACAATAAGATCCTGTTGATTAATCTGATTTAAAAATCTGGGTAAAATTAGCCCTCTTTAGTCATTTGACAAAGCGTAAAAAAGTTATAAATCATTGAAAATTAAAATTATCCAAATAAATGTGTTTTTTTTAGGCCGATCAACCCTAACTGCCCGACGAATTTTCTTTTAAATCTTAAGGGTCAGCAGACAGGGGGCCTGTGAAGCAGGCTAATTTCATCCTTTTTAGCACTTGGTTCAGGGGATAGCAAACCAGCAATTGCTATCATATTTCAGTATCATTGGTTGGCCAACTTAATAGTAGTTTCGCGCAATAAAGCCATCAGGTGAGAAGCCATATCGTGATAAAACCGTTTGTGCTGTATTCCTTTTACCCATTGGATCCCTTTGATAGTGTTGGAAAGAAAAATTTCATCCGCTTTGAGCAAGTCGTTGGTCGTGAGGGCACACTCGGTTACCTTCAGGTTGTTCTTTGCAGCAATATCCATGAGTACTTTTTTCATCACCCCTTCTACCCCACCCTGATCGGTTGCAGGTGTGTATAATCGATTCTCAGCAACCATGAAAATATTGGAACTGGTGGCTTCAGCCACAAACCCTTTTTCGTTGAGGATCAGCGCATCATCCCAGCCATGCAGGCGGGCATAGCGGGAAGCCATCACGTATAAGATGGCACTGGTTCCTTTCATAGAAGACAAAAAACCGGCTGTTTTCTTTTCATCGGGATAAACATCCAGGTAAAGTCCTTTGGTGTTCAGTGCATAGTGATGCTGATTCAGCTCCTGCGATTCAATCAGATAGTGCCCCTGGTTATTTTCCGGAGTATACAATCCACCCTCGGAACGGAAAAAAGTAAGCCTTACCCTGGTTCCCTGTATATGTCCGTTTTTTTCAAGCAAGAGGGATATGGATTGATGCAATTGAGGGTTGTTGAGTGATTCAGGTAGCGTGATCCCAAGAATACCGGCAGACCGGTGCAACCTTTCCAGGTGATAACCAAGCCAGAGGGGCTGCCCTTCTATGCACCTGATGGTTTCAAATATGCCATCCCCATATCTGAAGGAACGGTTTTGCACTGACAGGGAAAAAGAGTCGGCATGTACCAGTTGACCGTTAAATAAAAGAAATGCACTCATGCCCTAAAAAATGTTTTCAAAAAATGTACGTATAAACTCTGGCCTAAGCAAAATGGTAAATGCAACACCGAAAATGGCACCCCAGAAGTGGGCGTCGTGCCCGATGTTGTCACTTCCGCGTTTTGCCATATAGGCCGAATAAACCAGGTACAGTACACCAAAGATATAAGCTGGTATAGGTACCGGAAAGAAGAGGAAAACGATGGACATATCGGGCCTCATAATGATGGCCGAAAACAAAACCGCCGCAACAGCCCCACTGGCCCCAACTGCATTATAAAAGTCGTTGTGCTTGTGTTTATTAAAAGAGGCCAGGGTTGAAAACATAATCCCTCCAACATAGAGCAAGATAAAATACAAGGGTGCCAGATTGTCAAAATGAAATGCAAAACTCTGCTCTACCGCAGCACCAAAAGAAAACAGAACAAACATATTTACCAGCAAGTGCATCCAGTCAACATGAATAAACGCGTAGCTGAAAAACCGGTAAAACTGTTTGTTGTGATGAATGAGGTATGCATTGAATTTTAACCGGTAAAAAGCTTCTGCATTATTGAAGGCAAGCAACGAAGTTGCCACTGTGAGGATTATAATTATTATAGTAATGTTCATATTTGTCTTTTTTGCAAACCTAAGATAATTTTCAGAAATAATCGTACTTTCTGCACAAAGATAACCTCTCAGAAAAAGAAATAATATCTTTGTCCGGTAAAAAAAACGCTAAAATTAATGTTATCCGGAAAGATTGAAACCATACTCTGGGACTGGAACGGCACCCTGCTCAATGATGTGGATCATTGCATAAATAGCATGAACATGCTTTTAAAAACCCGCAACCTCAACCCTTTGGATAAGGCCAGGTATTTAAATGTATTTACCTTTCCTGTGAAAACGTATTATGAAGCACTTGGGTTTGATTTTGTCAAAGAAGCCTTTGAGATACCTGCCGAAGAATTTATAGTGCACTACAACCGGGGATTTGAGAAAGTTCCTATTTTCGACGATGTTACAGAGACGCTTGAATATTTCAGATCTGCTGGTGTAAAGCAATACATAATTTCGGCAATGGAGCACAATGCACTGGTAAGATCTGTTGAAGACCGTGGTATTGCAACATATTTCAGCATTATCAACGGCATATCTGATAATCTGGCATATGGTAAGGTTTCCATGGCAAAGGGCCTCTTTATTCGCGACCGGATAAACCCTGCGACTACATTGCTGGTGGGAGATACGCTACACGATATTGAAGTAGCCACGGAGCTGGGTGTTCGAAGCATCCTGATTGCACGGGGGCATCAGTCCAGAAGTCGTCTGGCAGCAGGAAACACGATGATCTTCGAGTCGCTGACAGAGTTCAGGCAATCCATTAAACAGGAAAAAGAAAAACCCTGAAAGTGGCATATATAAAGCAGAAAAACTTCTGACTATTACAACTCACTTTCCGGGGTCATCTTTCTGGCTTTGAGTAAGCCAGCTATTCAGTGAAAATTTATCTGAATTTTATATTAAGTTCCTCAAATGTATTGTCCTGCATTATTTCAATGGCCCTCAGAAATGCTTCATCCTGCTGCATCCTGATCTGGATAAACGCACTGAAATCCCAGAGATTACGAGCTATCAAGGCCTTTAACTGAAGATCCAGAAACTCGTCTCTCATATCCTCCTTATTCTCCATTCTTTCAATCCCCTGCCCCTCTGCGTGGGCGTAAAGCTTTTCGAGCAGATCGCTGGTTACCTGGAAGTTCTGATTGTAGTTTTCAACATTAGTATACCGATTGAGCAATTGCGCCCTGTTTTCGTTGGCGTATTCAATGCTAAAGGTATTGATAGCGCCACTGCGCAGCAATCTTGAATAATATTCTGACACCCGTGTGGTATCCAGCGGGATAAAGAAGTCGGGAGTGATCCCACCACCACCAAACACTTCTCTTTTATTGATCTTGGTTAAGAACCTGAGTGAATCGGGAAACTGGATATTATCAGCACTGACCAGCTCACCACTTTCCAGGCGAGAGGTAAGATCCCTGTAATACTGGTCTGTTCCTTCATCGTAAGGCTTCTGAATACTTCTGCCAGTGGGGGTCATGTATCTTGCAGTGGTAAGTCTTATGGCACTGCCATCGGGCAGGTCGAATGGCCGCTGCACCAACCCTTTACCAAAGGATCTCCGCCCTACCAGCAAACCTCTGTCCCAGTCCTGCACGGCGCCTGCCACAATCTCACTGGCAGATGCACTTCCTTCGTTGATCATGATCACCAGCTTGCCTGACTTGAAGTTACCTGCACGGGTTGAATTAAAACGCTGAGTGGGAGCGGCATTGCCTTCGGTATAAACAATCAGCTGATCGCGCTCAAGAAACTGATCGGCAAGATCAATGGCAACATCCAGGAATCCACCAGAGTTGTAGCTAAGATCAAGGATAAGGTGCATCATGCCCTGAGCCAAAAGATCATTCATGGCATCACGGAACTCGTTCATGGTGGTACGAGAGAAACGGTTGAGCTTAATATACCCGATCTCAGGAGTTGCCATAAAGGCAGCATCCATGGAGTTGATAGGAATTTGATCCCTGGTAATATTAAACTCAAGGATGGATGAGCTGCCACGCCGATGTATTCCCACATTAACCTGTGTTCCTTTGGTGCCGCGCAACCGTTCCATTACAAATTCATTGGTCACCCGGCTTCCGGTAGCCACTTCACCATCAATGGTAACGATCTTATCGCCGGGAAGGATCCCTACTTTTTCGCTGGGACCACCAGGCACGGGAGAAACCACCACGATGGTGTCGTTGATAATATTAAATTGTACTCCTATTCCTTCAAAGCTGCCCAGCAGAGGCTCATTGGCCCGGCGAAGCTCTTCGGCAGAAAGGTAAACAGAATGGGGATCCAGCTCCCTGAGCATCCCTCTGATGGCATCCTCAACCAGATCATCTTCATCCACCGGATCTACATAGGCAAAGCTTACAATTCGCAATGCCCTTCGGAATTTCTCCGATGCATCAACGGAATTTTGACCATGAAGTGCAATGGCGAAGGAAAATAATAAAAAAAGTACAGATATTCTTTTAATGATACTACTACTTGCGATTCTTTTCATTTTTCAGTTTTTTATTCTATTCAAAGTTGCAAATACACTTACGCGCTTCATATGCAAAACTGATTTTTGCTTCCGGTTAGCGCAGTGCTCATACTAAAACAGTACGGGGAGATTATTGTTTAGTTAATTACATAAACGGCAAAAGTACCCAAATCATCTAAAACAGGTATTGTTTTTCCATTAAAAAAACAAAAATACCCGTATTAAATAATTATCATAAAATGAACCGGGCCATGACATTAGCTATCGACACATAAGGAAATGAATAAAAATTATCCACAGTCCAAAAAATAGTAAGCAATGTTCAACGGTATGAACCCAATAAAAAGTACATGAAAAAATCTTACCAGGACTGATCAATATGGAGAATAGTGCCTGCTAAAGAATTCTATTGCTTTGTATTGAGAGGCTGTTCTGCTTCATCAAAAAATTGTTTTTGCAGTGCCGGGGTAATATCGTCGTTTTTCACATCACGAATGAGTTGCACCAGTTGTTCTACCTGTGCATTGAGGATCAGTTCACCTGCCTCGGCCGTTGATCTGCTGCCATCACCGCCATAGTGATTGGGATAGCTGGCATACCACCAGATTCCGGTATATACGTTGCTCAGGTGGCTGAGGCGCTGCTGATCCGCCCCCGATTGCTCCGAAGCCCTTTCAGTATAAGTAAGGTCGGGGCGTATGGCTGCCATTACCGATGTTTCACGATTACCTCCATGCGAATCATAAGGATCGTGTTGGGTCAACTGCTGCACCTTCCGGGTTATCTCAGGATTTGGTGAGGGGCGAAACCAGTAAAGTGTGTAATCCCTTCGCTCAGACAACTGCGACATGCCAAAGTAAT